>JAMOAD010000071.1 GCA_023621955.1 Acidobacteriota bacterium | reverse complement strand
ACCGCGCCCACGGAAGAGCCTTCCACCAGAACATCCACGATGTGGTAGCCGCTGCTCGGGGTGATCGTAAAGCTCTGGCTGGCGCCGTGGTTAACGCTCACACTGCCTACAGGGGTAATACTGCCTCCAGAACCGGTGGTAGCGGTGATCGTGTAGGTGTCGATGGCGAAGGTGGCGGTCACGTTGACAGGGCCGGTGACGTTGGTGTCGGTTCTGGGGTTGGCGGTGCTACCGTCGCTCCACTGGACGAAGTGGTATCCCCCGTTGGGAAGGGCGGTGACAGGGGTACCGCTGCCGCCGTGGTTGACACTTTGGGAGGACGTGCCGGTGAGTGTGCCGTTGGCCCCGGCGGTATAGGCCAGAGTGTAAACGTTGATGGCGAAGGAAGCGGAGACAGTGTGGTTGGCGGTGACGTTGGTGAAGGTGTAGGAGCTTCCCGCGCCCACGGAAGAGCCGTCCACCAGAACACCCGCGATGTGGTAGCCTACGCTCGGGGTGATCGTAAAGCTCTGGCTGGTGCCTGGCGTTACGTACACGCTTCCCGAGGGAGAGAGGCTCCCCCCGGTTCCGGAGGTGGCTGTAATGGTGAACGAGCCGATGGCGTAGAGCTTGTTGTCAAGGGACCCTATGTAGACAGTACCGTCCGAACCGATAGCCGGGGAGGAGTAGAGAGAATTTCCCGTTAAAAACTCCCACTTCTTGGTTCCGTCGGGGTTGATGGCGTAGAGCTTTTTGTCGTTGGATCCTACATAGAGAGTACCATCCGAACCGATGGCGGGGGAGGAGTAGATATAATTTCCTGTTAAAAACTCCCACTTCTTGGTTCCGTCGGGGTTCAGGGCGTAGAGCCTGTTGAAATTTGATCCTACGTAGACAGTACCGTCCGAACCGATGGCCGGGGAGGAGCTGGTAGCATTTCCCATTAAAAACTCCCACTTCTTGGTTCCGTCGGGGTTGATGGCGTAGATCTTTTTGTCGTAGGACCCGACGTAGATGGTGCCGTCCGAGCCGAGGGCGCAGGAGGAGTAGATAGAGTTTCCTGTTGCAAACTCCCACTTCTTGGTTCCGTCGGGGTTGATGGCGTAAAGTTTGTAGTCGTGTGACCCGACGTAGATGGTGCCGTCCGAACCGATGGCGGGGGAGGAGACGATAGAATTCCCCGTTGCAAACTCCCACTTCTTGGTTCCATCGGGGTTCAGGGCGTAAAGCTTGAAGTCGTGTGACCCGACGTAGACGGTACCGTCCGAGCCGATGATCGGGGAAGCTTGGACATTTTTTCCCGTTAAAAACTCCCACTTCTTGGTCCCGTCGGGGTTGATGGCGTAGACCTTTTTGTCACCGGATCCCACGTAGACAGTTCCGTCCGAACCGATGGCGGGAGAGGAGTAGATCTGACTTCCCGTTAAAAACTCCCACTTCTTGGTTCCGTCGGGGTTCAGGGCGTAGAGCTTTTTATCATAGGACCCCACGTAGATGGTGCCGTCCGAACCGATGGCGGGGGAGGAGAAAATAAAACTTCCCGTTACAAACTCCCACTTCTTGATGCCGGAGTTGTGGCCCGTACCGTAGGGGGAACGAGAGGTATGGCGTAGGTTTTGCTCGAAAAAAGGCCAGACGTCGGCGGCCCATAGATTCCAAGAGTGTGCCAGAAAGAGCATGGGTAAAATCGTTGCCAGGAGCCATCCTGCGGTTCCTCTCCGCCGCCCATTCTTAGCTTTTTCAGGCAGAACCCCCTTTCCAGGTAGATACCGTTTTTCCATGTTCATAGCTCTCTCCTTGAAGGGACCTCCGCCTCAAAAGCCGTTCAAGTAGCGGTTTCCATCGGTAAAAGACCCGCCGATAAGGTCTCGTTTTCTGATTATAGTAGCCTTGACAAAGTTGTCAACACGACCTTAGGCTTAACCCTTCTCTTTTCAGGACTCTCGGAAAAGTGTAAAAAAACACGGGAAGAGAGAGCCCCTTTGCCTTCACTTTTAAGTATCTACTCCGAACTCTCCTCTGACCCGGGCGGGGAAACACCTTCTGTTTTGTCCCTTCCGCGACCTATTGAAGCTCTCGGTTCTTCATGGACTCCAGAGAGCTTCTGGTTCCAACCATCCTTGGGGGGAGGAGAGTGGTTAGGTTTTCTCCAGGGTGACCAAAGAGGGAACGCAAGAGAAAGAGGAGATTCTTGGGTTTGTTCCCTGCGAACCGGAGCTGGCTAAGGAGAGGGAACCGGGAAAAGTCGTGCGAAAGGTCGCTTTCCGCTACGGTTCCCTATGGCTTGGTCTACCGGCTATCTGGGGGTTCATCCTCGCAAAAGGGTGATGAGAACGAAGGAATGGGTCCCCTCTTTCTAAGAGTAGTAAGGAGTGTCAAAAATGAATGTATATCCTCTTCTGTATAGATCCCTAAAAAAATGGACTTTCACCCATCTCACACTCTGCACCTCTTGACGCTTTCGGCGTTCTTTCCTTGTTTTCTCCTCTCCCTTCCCCTATAATCAAAAGATAAGCCATGAGATGGAAGCCTCCGAGATTTGAGATCCGTTATCTGATCATGGGGACGCTGGCCGGGTTTTTCTTCGTCCTCTGTTTCGCCCTTCTCCACTCGACCCTGAACATGCGGTCGGCCCGGAAGATGGCCCAGATCTATCTGACCGCCATCACCAACGGCGTCACTGAGACGACGGACTGTTGGATTCGGGAGAAGAAGAAGCAGATCGGTTTCCTGGCGGAGAGCGACGTGGTGGTGAAGTACTTCCAGGAGAAGAAGGGGAAGGTGAGGGAGTACTTCAGCAGAGTCCTTCAGGCCAACCTGGAGTACGAGGTCCTCTTTCTGACCGACCTGGAAGGGCGGGTGATCTTCGATTCCTGGCCGACCGGCTACGTTCCGGTGGACCTTCGGAAGGGATCGGCCTGGAAGGCCCTGGAGAAGAACAAGTTTGGTCTGACCCTGGACACGAACATTCAGAAATCCCCCGCCACGGGAAAGCCGATTCTGGTCATCACCAGCGGGGTCTTCGACGGGAAGGGAAGGCTCCTGGGGGTCATCGGATGCGCCCTGGATTGGGACCTTTTCAACGACACCTTCATCCTCCCCATCAAGGTCGGTCAGACCGGTTATGTGGGCATCACCGACGAACAGTACAGGAACATCTCCCACCCAGACAAGAATCTGAACCTCAAGAACCTCTCCTTTCACCCCTTCATCAGGAGGCTTGTGGACCGGAAGAACGGTTTTCAGCGCTACCCCTTCACCGGTGTCATAAAGTACATGAGCTACAGGCAACTCAAGGAGACGGGGTGGGTCGTCAGCGCCCACGTCAACGAGAGTGAACTCCTGGGGCCGTCGATCAAAGCCAGAAACATCATCCTCCTGATGAGCGTCCTCTCCTTCTTGCTGGTCCTCTTCGTGGTGGGGTACATAGACATCTTCCGGCTGGAACAGGCCGAGCGGGAGGCCAAGGCGAGCGAGTGGAAGTTCAAGATCCTCTTCCACCGCGGCAACGACGGCATCTTCGTCCATGCCGTGGAGATGGACGGGACGCCGGGGGCGTTGAGCGAAGCCAACGAGGTCTTCTGCCGGCTCATCGGGATGGAGAAGGAGGAGATCCTCAACCGTCTTGTCGAGGAGGGGCTCCGCTTTCAAGATCCTTCCGTCTACCGCGCCCTCGTGCAAGAGACCTTGGTCCGCAAGTACAAGATGACCGTCCTCAAACTCCTCCCAGTGAGCGGAGGGGAACTCTTCGTGGAGGTGAGACTCTTCCTCTTGGAGAACAGGGAGGGGGTCTCCATTCTCGGTTTCCTCCGGGACATCACCGAGAGAATCGAGTTTGAGGAGCAGTTGAAGGAGAACCGGGACGACCTGGACCGGATGGTCAAGGAGAGGACCCGGGAGCTGACCGACACCAACCTGAAACTGGAAGACAAGATCCGGGAGCGCCTGGAGATGGAAGAGGCCCTCCGGGAGAGCGAGGAGAAGTACAGGAACATTGTCGAGATGGCCAACGACGGGATCCTGGTGGTCCAGAGCGGCATCGTCGTCTTCGCCAACCGGAAGATCTGTGAGATTCTCAAGGGTTCGGAGGAGACGATTCGAGGGGTCCGACTGCTCTCCATCGTCTCCGCGGACGATCGGCTCAAGGTCCTCAAGTGTCTCAGGGCCAGAAACCTCACCCAGATGACCGAAGTTCAGCTTGTCACCCTCGACCAGCAGACCATGGATACCGAGTTGAGCGCCGGGCCCATCACCTACGAGGGAAACCCCGCGGACTTCCTCTTCGTGCGGGACGTGACGGAGAAGAAGCGGGCCGAAGAGGAGAAGAAGCGGCAGAGGGAGCAACTTGTTCAGGCCGACAAGATGGTCGCCCTGGGGACTCTGGTCTCCGGCGTCGCCCACGAGATCAACAACCCCAACAACTCGATCATGCTCAACGCCCCGATCCTCGCCGAGATGTGGAAGGATGTCCTTCCGATTCTGGAGGAGTACTGCGAGGAGAACGGGGAGTTCATGATGGCGGGGATCCCCTACCGGGAGGCCAAGGGGTATATCGAGGACCTCATGCTTGGCCTTCGGGACAGTTCGAGGCGGATCAAGTCGATCGTCGAAGACCTGAAAAACTTTGCCCGCCCGAGCAGAGTGGAGCTGACCCAGGACGTAGACATCAACGAGATGATCGCCTCGTCGATCAACCTGGTCTCCAATCTGGTGAAGAAATCGACGGAGAAGTTCATGGTCGAGTTCGGCTACAACCTCCCCCCGGTCCGGGGAAACTTTCAGCGGCTGGAACAGGTCATGGTGAACCTGATCCAAAACTCCTGCGAGGCCCTGGAAGATCGCAAGAAGGGGGTTCGAATCGCCACGGGCTTCAGCAAGAAGGAGAACGCCGTCGAGATCAGAGTCTCCGACGATGGGATGGGAATCTCCCCGGACCACATCACCCAGATCATGGACCCCTTCTTCACGACCAAGAGGGAGAGGGGAGGAACCGGCCTCGGTCTCTCCGTCTCTTCGAGCATTATTAAGGAGCACAAGGGAACGATGGTCTTCGAATCCCAGCCCGGAATCGGGACCACCGTGACGATTCGCATCCCCGTCCGTTTTGCCAGAAGGAGCCGTAAATGAAGAACCTCTTTCCTCTCTCCCCCATCTTGATCGTCGACGATGAACCCTCGGTTCTGAAGAGTTTCGAGATCGCCCTGAGAACCAGCGGCATGAACAACATCATCGCCCTGAGCGACAGCAGGCAGGTGGCGCCCACGCTGAAGACAACCACCGTGGAGGTTCTGATCCTCGATCTCACGATGCCCTTCATCTCGGGGGAGGAGATTCTCAAGGGCGTCTCCCAGGAGTACCCCCACGTGCCCGTCATCGTGGTCACCGGGCTGAACGATGTCAACACCGCGGTGGAGTGCATGAAGTCCGGAGCCGTGGACTATCTTGTCAAACCGATAGAGAAGAGCCGTCTGATCTCCTCGGTGAGAAGGACCATCGAGATCCGTGAGTGGAAGAGACAGTACGGTTTGCTGAAAGAGAAGTTGATGAGCGAAACCGTGGAGACCCCCGAGGCCTTCTCCGGGATTCTCACGAAGAACAAGAAGATGGTCGCCCTCTTCCACTACTTAGAGGCGGTCTCAAGGAGTCGAGAGCCGATTCTCGTGACCGGCGAGACTGGGGTCGGCAAGGAGCTCTTCGCCGAGTCGATTCACAAGCTCACCGACCCCGAGGGACCCTTCGTTACGGTCAACGGGGCAGGTCTCGACGATACCATGTTCACCGACACCCTCTTCGGCCATAAGAGGGGGGCCTACACCGACGCCGTGGCGCCCCGCAAAGGCCTCGTGGAGACGGCGACCGGAGGAACCCTCTTCATCGACGAGATCGGAGACCTCTCCCAAGCCTCCCAGGTGAAGCTTCTCCGGCTGATTCAGGAGAAGGAGTACTACCCCTTGGGTTCCGATGTTCCCAAGTACGCGGACACCCGAATCGTCGTTGCCACCAACCGGGACCTTGCAAGGCTCATGGAGGAGGGAACCTTCCGTAAAGATCTCTTCTTCCGCCTCTCCGTCCACACGGTGCAGGTCCCCCCCCTAAGGGACCGCCTGGAGGATCTCGACATTTTAGTCGATTTCTTCCTCGAAGAGGCCGCAAAAACCATGGGGAAGGTCAAACCGACAGTGCCTAAGGAGCTCTTCTCGCTCCTGAGCACCTACTCCTTTCCGGGAAACGTTCGGGAGCTTCGTTCCATGGTCTATGACGCGGTGGGACAACATCAGTCCAAGATTCTCTCCCTGGACAGCTTCAAGAAGGCTGTGGGATTCGATCTCAACAGATCTGTGGATCTCCAAGGGAAGGAGGATGCCCAGGACCTTCTGCAGGGGTTGACGAGCCTTCCGACGATACGGGAGATGGAGGAGACCCTTGTCCGGGAGGCTCTAAGACGCTCCCAGGAGAACCAGAGCGTCGCCGCACGCCTCCTGGGAATCTCCCGACAGGCCCTCAACAGCCGGTTGAACCGCCGCAGGGATGAGGGAGAGCCTCAGGAAGGGAAGTAAACTCTCTTGCTTTTCGTCAACATTTTTTGCACCCTTTGATTCCCTTCCTCCCTGGAGCTCCTCAGGGTCCTCTCACCGGTTGACCCGGTTTCCGTCAACCTTCCTTGCACCCTTTCCGGGGGAGGCGTTGGGGGAGATAAACGAACGAAGGGCTTAAGAAAAGCTTCTTCGCCTTCTGGCATGGGAAATGAGCTAGAACATTCTCATGGCGGAAAAGATGACGGTACTCCTGGTTGAAGACGAGAAGGCTACGCGAAAGACCCTGCGCTTCCTCCTCGCCCGTCTCGGGTACCGCGTCCTGGAGGCCGAAAACGGACGGCGGGCTCTGGAACTCCTTGAAGTGGAGTCGCCTGTGGACCTGGTCATAACGGATCGTCAGATGCCCGAAATGGACGGAGACGAGCTCGTCCGAGTTCTCTCATCCGGAAAAACCCTCCTGATGATGATCTCCGGGTCTTTCTCCGAAGAGGACAAGCGCTCGGATCTGGTTGTCAGCGGGAGGGTCCGTCTCGTAGAGAAGCCCTTCCTTCCCCAGGAGTTTCTGACGGCGGTTCGGTCGCTTCTGGCGAGAGGTTCCAGCAAGGGACGGGAGGCTGTATGCGTCGCCTCATGATCCTTGCCGGGGTCTCTAACCCCGAAAGAATTGAAAAACTCATACTCTCAATAGGAGGTAGTTATGGCAAAAAAGCTTAAAGAAATCCTGGCTGGCTCTGCCGCATCCATGGAGTTCCAGGCGGGAGGAAAGGCCCCCGATGAAATGGTGGATCGTGAAATCAAGCGGGAACCTCACCCCCGTGTCAAGAAACTGAAAGATATCTTCCTTCAGAGTCTCTCTTCTGCCAACAACGAGTTCCCCTATTGGTACTCTCGGACCTACTTCGCTTTGGACAACGAAGTTCCCGTGGTCCGTCGGGCCCAGTCCCTCAAGGTGGCCTTCTCCCATCTCACCCCCGTGATCTTCCCCGGTGAGCTCTTGACTATGCACAAGGCCTCCTTCTTCCGCGGTTCCTTCCCCATGCCTTGGCTCTCCGAAGGCTACTACATGGCCAAGGAAGACGAGTTCTATCAGGAAGCCCTCAAGAGGGGCGGCGCCAGCGCCGACCAGCATTCCACCTTCGGCACCGGTGGCGGCAACGTTGTTAAAGGGTTTGGTAAGGTCGTCTCCATGGCCGGTAAGTTCGGTATGCGCCAGGAAGACATCCCCATGCTCCTGGCGATCGCCAGAATGTGGCATGGCAAATCCGTCGATGATCTCGGTAACAAGTACGAGAGAATGGTTCCTGAGTACGAGATCAAAGAGAAGATCATGCGTAACATCGTTTGTATGTTCGACTCCGGCTACACCCTGCCCCAGGGCCGTGAGGTCATCAACTACGGTTATCCCCTGGAATACGGTTTCGACGGTATCATCGAGATCGCCAAGGAGATGAAGGGTAAGGTCGCCGGTAGGGCCGACGGCGATGGTTTGACCGGAATGAACCGCCTCTACAACTACGAGGCCGTTATCCTGGCTGTCGAGGGAGTTCAGACCTGGATCCTGAACTACGTGAAAGAGGCTAAGCGTCTTGAGGCTCTCGAATCCGACGCCAAACAGAAAAAAGAGTATAAAGAGATGGCCGAGAGGCTTGAGTGGATCGCCCACAAGCCGCCCCGCACCTTCATCGAAGCCTTCCAGATGATCGAGACCGTACACCTGGCCGTACTGAACGAGGACGCCATCTCCGGCATGTCTCCGGGCCGCATCGGTCAGATCCTCTACCCCTGGTTCGAGCAGGACATCGCCGCCGGTCGTATCACGGAAGACGAAGTTCTTGAGCTCTTGGAACAGGATAGGGTCGTGAAAACCTCCATCGACTGCTTCGCCTCTGCCGGCGTCGTCGGTGGCGTTCTCTCCGGAAATACCTTCAACACAGTCTCCGCCGGTGGTTTGGACAAGAACGGTGGATCCGCCGCCAACCGCCTCGAGTATCTCCTTCTCCAGGCCGGCATGAACAACGCCATGCCTCAGTCCACGATCGCCCTCCTCTACGACGAGAAGCTTCCTGAGGACTTCCTCATGCTCGCCGCCGAGTGCATCAAGACCGGTGCCGGTTACCCCGCCTTCATGAACAACGCCAGCGCCATTCAGTTCATCATGAACCACTACGGACCCGAAGGGATGACCCTCGAAGACGCCCGCGCCTGGGCTATCGGTGGCTGTCTTGAAACGTCCGCCTGCGTTTGGATGCCTATCCATCTGAACGATAAAGAGTACTTCATCCCCGGCGGAGCCGGTCAGCCTACCTCCGTCGGCGTCCACTTC
>JAMOAD010000113.1 GCA_023621955.1 Acidobacteriota bacterium | reverse complement strand
ATACCCTAAAAGAGGGCTTAAGGGCAGGGGGGAACCTAGTGACAAAGGGGGGGGGGTACCCCATAATACGGCTATTCCATCAGGAGGAACCCCTGATGTTCCCTATGTATGCGAAGTTCTTGTTCTTAGACGATTTCTAGCGACTTTAGCAACCAGGAGGTGCTATTTGAGGGACGCCTTAGGCAAACACGTTTTAATCGAGTTTTACCGGTGTAACACCGAGCGACTCTCTTCGGTGGAGCATATCGAAGAGATCCTTCTGCGGGCGGCCCGGGAGGCGCGGGCCAAAGTCGTCACATCTTCCTTTCACCAGTTTCAACCCTACGGGGTCTCCGGGGTCGTCGTGATCGAGGAGTCCCACTTCACGATCCACACCTGGCCCGAACACGGTTATGCCGCCGTGGACCTCTTCTTCTGCGCTCCTACCGTGGACGTGGAGAGGGCGGTTCAGGTTCTCAACGACTCCCTTCAGTCTCAAGAACACCAATCCATGGAGGTACGGCGGGGCACCCATGCGGTGGAACCCCGCTCCAAGAGTCCGGTGCCGAAGGCCGGTTAACCGGTCCTCGGCGTTTCACTCTTTCCGGTACCCCCTGTCTCTAAAATTCCGAAGCCGGAGTGGTCTCTCCGGGCTCTTTGGAGTATAAAAGGGATGTGAGGACCCCTAGGGCCCTCACCGCTGAAAAGGAGCGAGAGCTCCGTTGCGTCTTGTCAGGAGAAGGAAGATGGAGCGAGAGTATTGGTTTTCGGAGTATCAGAACAGGGATTTCAAGATCTCCTACCGGGTCGATAAGTTCTTGGCGGAGGTGAAGAGTCCCTTCCAGACCATAGAGGTCTTCGAGAACCGTTTCTGGGGAAGGGTCATGGTCATCGACGGCCTGACCATGGTCACCGATCGGGACGAGCATTTCTACCACGAAGCCCTTGTTCACCCGGCCCTCTACACGGCTCCCAGCCCGCGCAGGGTCCTCGTGGTCGGCGGCGGGGACGGGGGAAGCCTGCGGGAGGTTCTCAAACACCCCGTAGACGAGGCTGTCCTGGTGGAGATCGACGGGGAGGTCATCAAACTGGCCAAGCGGTACTTCCCGAAGCTGGCCTGCGGCTTCGACCATCCCAAGGCCAAGGTGTTCATCGAAGACGGCGCCCGCTTCATTCGCGAGAGCAAGGAGAGCTTCGACTCCGTCATCATCGACTCCTCGGAGCCCCTGGGCCCCTCCGCCGTCCTCTTCGGGCGGCCCTTCTACGAGGCGGTGAGGGAGAAGCTCTCCCCCGGCGGGACCGTGGCTTGCCAGGCCGGTGGCTACCTCTTCCATGAGGATTTTCTGGAGAGCTTCTCCAAGGGCTTGTCCGACCTCTTTCCCCACGCCTGTCTCTACACCGGTCCGACCCCGACCTACCAGGGGGGGCTCTGGACCTACGCCCTCTTCTCCACGGGGCGTCACCCCCGGGAGGCGGAGTGGAACCCTCCGGTGGAACTCAGGTACAACACCCGGGAACGGTTCCTCGCCTCTCTGGTGGAGGAGAAGGGATGCCCTCGGTCCTGATCACCGCGGCCCTCTCTCCCCTGGGAAGGCACTTCGCGGAGCTCTTCGGCGCCCGGGGCTACAGGCTCCTGCTCAACTACCGGGGACCTTTTCACAGGGTGGAGGGTCTGCTGAAGGAGTACGGAGGGGAGGGGATCCCCTTCTCCTTTGAGGCCGGGAACCTGCCGGAGTGGCTGGAAACCGTCGAAGAGCTCGATCCCGACGTTCTGGTCTGCAACTTCGGCCCCCTCCTCTTCTCCCCCTGGAGGGAGGTCGAGCCCTCCCGGTGGAGGGAGAGCCTCGAATCGAACCTCACCCTCCCCTTCTTCACCTGCCGCAAGGCCCTGGAAGGGATGGAGAGAAAGGGGTGGGGGCGGGTGATCCTCGTCGGGTTCCACAGGGTCGAGGAGGAGGGGGCCCGTTTCCCCAACGTCCTCTCCTACGCCTCGGCCAAAGGCGGTTTGAGGATGGCCCTGCGCTCCCTCGCCCCGGAGACCAAGGGAGACGTGACCGTGAACATGGTCTCCCCCACCTGGGTGGAAGGGGGAATTCCCTTCCCCGGGGTCTCCCCCATGGGGAGAGGGGAGTTGGAGGGGGCGGTGGAAGAGATTCTGAAGAGCCCGGGAGTCCGGGGAAAGAACTTCGTCTTAGGAGGAAACAGATGACCATGAGGCACCTCTTCGGTCCCATCCTCTCCCGGAGGTTGGGACATTCCCTGGGGATCAACCTTGTTCCCCGCAAGACCTGCAACTACTCCTGCGTCTACTGCCAGCTGGGGGCCACCGGGAAGACCACGGGGGAGATTCGGGAGCATGTGCCCCTGGAAGAGGTAAAAGAGGATCTGGAGCTCTTCTTCTCCAAACCCCATCCGGAGACGGATATCTTGACCCTCATCGGCGACGGAGAGCCCCTCCTCTTCTCACCTCTGGGGGAACTCGTGGACTTCATCAAGGCGCGGTACTCCCTCCCTACGGCGCTGATCACCAACGGCTCACTGCTGGCGCTGGAGGAGAGGAGGAGAGCCTCCAAGAGGGTCGATCTTCTCCTCCCTACCCTGGACACAGTCGTCGAGGAGACTTGGAGAAAGATCAACCGTCCCTGGGAAGGCCTCTCCCTGGAGGCTTACCTGGAAGGCCTCCTCCTTCACCGCAGGGAGATGGAGGGGCGGATGTGGGCGGAGGTGATGGTCGTGGCCGGGGTCAACGACAACGACAGGGAGCTGGAGCTCCTGGCCGCCTATCTGGACCGGCTGAGGCCGGATCGGATCTTCCTCAACCTACCGGTGCGTCCTCCCGCGGAGAGCTGGGTGAAGTCTCCCGGAGAGGGCTTCGCCGAGAGAATCCGGAGGTGGATCCCCGGAATCGAGGGATTAGGGGACGAAGGGGAGGGGAAGATGGATCCCTCCCTCTACGATACCTGGCAGGGATGGGTCCGCGCCGTGGCCCTCAGCCACCCCGTGACAGTCGATCTCCTGGCCGCCTCCTCCCGGATCTCCCCGGAAGAGGCCCTGGAGAGGGTGAAAGAGATGGAGAGACGGGGAGAGGTTCTCCTCATCCTCCACGCCGGTAAGACCTTCGTCCGAGGTGTTTAAGAGGGCGCCTTCTCGGTGGCGACCCGGATTCCCAACTCCTCCAGCTGAGCCTCATCAACCGTCGAAGGGGTCTCGCTCATCAGGCAGAGCCCTGAGGTGGTCTTGGGGAAGGGCATCACCTCACGGATGGAGTTCTCTCCGGCCATGAGCATGATGAGCCTGTCCAGACCGAAGGCGATCCCCCCGTGGGGAGGGGTCCCGGCCCTCAAGGCGCGGAGGAAGAAGCCGAACTTCTCCTCCGCCTGTTCCGGCGTGAGGTTCAGGAGGCGGAAGACCTTCTCCTGCATTCGGGGGTCATGGATTCGGACGCTCCCCCCGCCGATCTCGTTTCCGTTCAGAACCATGTCGTAGGCCTTGGCCTTCAGAGTGAGCGGATCGGCCTCCAGCAGGTCCATCCCTTCCGGGAGCCTGGGGTGGGTGAAGGCGTGGTGGAGGGCGGCGAGGTTTCCCTCCTCGTCCCTCTCGAAGAGGGGGAAGTCGGTGACCCAGAGGAAACGGTATCCCGGGACAAGGGTTCCGAAGCGGCGGCGCAGCTGGTCGAGCAGAGGGAGGAGGGGCTTGAGGAGTCCCGCGCAGAGGAGAAGCGCGGACCCTTCCTTCAGGGAGGCCCTCTCCGCCAAGGCCTTCAATTCGCCGCTCTCAAGTTTCAGAGAGCTCTTGATCTCCCCATCCTGGTAGCGGATCAGGAAGACTCCCTTGGTGCCGGCCCTCTTGGCCTCATCGTTGAGCGAATCGAGGACCTTGCGGGAGAAGCGCTCCCCTTGGGAGAAGAGGATCCCCCGGAAGAGCCCTCCCTCTTCCGCCACCGCCTTGGCGAGGGGTGAGGAGGAGGCTTGCAGGATGTCGGAGAAGTCGACGATGGTTTCGGGGTACCTCAGGTCGGGCTTATCCGAGGCGTAGAGGCGCATGGCCTCATCGTAGGGCATCCTTTCCAAGGTCTGGGGAACCTCGACGCCGATCTCTTGAAAGGCCTCCCTGACAACCCCTTCCGCGAGGGTCATCACATCGTCTTCCTCGACGAAGCTCATCTCGATGTCCACTTGGGTGAACTCGGGCTGACGGTCGGCCCTCAGGTCCTCGTCTCGAAAGCAGCGGGCCACCTGGAAGTAGCGGTCGAAGCCGGAGATCATGAGGATCTGTTTGAAGAGTTGGGGGGATTGGGGGAGGGCGTAGAAGGTTCCTTTCCTGAGCCGGGAGGGGACGAGGAAGTCCCGGGCCCCCTCGGGGGTGGACTTGATGAGAATGGGGGTCTCGATCTCGTAGAAGCCCTGGGAATCGAGGAAGCGACGGATCCGGAAGGTCGTCCGATGGCGGAGGGCGATGTTGTTCTGGAGTCGCTCCTTGCGGAGGTCGAGGAAGCGGTTCTTCAACCGGGTCTCCTCGGAGGATTCCAGCTTGTCCGCGGGGTAGAAGGGGAGGTTCTCCACGGGGCTCAGAACCTGGAAGGAGTCGGCCTGTACTTCGACGGTCCCGGTCTTGAGCTCAGGGTTGGGGGTCTCCCGGGAGACCACGGTGCCGTGAACGGAGACGACGGATTCGCTCTTCAGGGCCTTCACCTCGGCTAAACCTTGAAAGGTGGAGAGGAAGACGATCTGTAGGAGCCCCTCCCGGTCTCTCAGGTCGAGGAAGGTCAGCCCTCCCATGTCGCGGACCCGATGGACCCACCCCATGACGGTGACCTCCTGGCCGACCCTCTTTTCGTCGATTCTTCCGCAATAGTCTGTCCGTTTCATCGGATTCTCCTTGGATCGCCCGGTATCAGGAGAAGAAGGGCCGCAGCCTTTGGTAAGTCTGTTCGACTCCCTCAAACATGACCTTGACCTCTCCCAGCAGGGGCATGAAGTTGGCGTCCCCCTCCCAGCGGGGGACAATGTGAAGGTGAAAGTGGTCGGGCACGCCGGCTCCGGCCGCCCGGCCTATGTTCATTCCCACGTTGAAACCGTGGGGGTGGTAGGATTCTTCCAGAATCTTGATGACCCGAAGGGTCTGTTCCTGCATCTCCGAGAGGAGCTCCGGTGAGGCCAGCAGGGGGGAGGAGATGTGCTCCTTGGGGGCGATCAGGATGTGCCCTCCCGTGTAGGGGTAGAGGTTCAGGAGGACCACGGTTCTCTCGTTCTGGGCGAGGATGAAACGGGCGGCCAAATCTTCAGCCGTACCGGCCTCGCAGAGGAAACACTCCTTCTTGCAGATTCCCTCCTGAAGGTATTTGCCCCGCCAGGGCGCCACGATATACTCCATCCCTACTCCTCGAGCTTTCGCTCCAAGGTGGCCGAGGTCCGAAAGGAGACCCTCAGAGAGGCCTTCTTTCGGGTGGAGAGGGTGGGTCGGAAGACTCCGAAGCCCCGCAACTCAACCCTCTTCCCCTCCCTCAGGTTCTTGCCGAGGATTCGGAAGAAGAGCTCCACGAGACGTACCGAATCCCGGGTGGTCCACCGGAATCTCTTCGATATGTTTGCGGCTATGCGGCGACCGGTCATTACACCTTCTTCCGGGAGAGCTCCTCTTGGATCAGACCGCCGATGGAGATCTTGTGCTCCTTGACTCCGATCTTCTTCATGCTCTCGATCTCCCTTCTGGACTGCTCCTCTTCGAGCTTCTTGTAGCTGACGAGAACCTTGCGGTTGGGACGGTCGATCTTGATGATTCTGGCGGGCTTGGACTCTCCAACGGTGAGTACGTCGGCGATCTTCTCGACTCTCTGCTGCGCGATCTCGTTGATCCGGACGATCCCTTCCAGGCCTTCGGGAAACTCGACGACCGCGAAGTTGTCGAGGATCTTCTTAACCTTCGTGTCGATGGCTTCGCCCTCCTTGTGGGCGGCGAAGAATTCGACCCATTTGTCCCCTTCGGTCTGCTTGACCCCCAGGAGGATCCGTCCGTTCTCCTTCTCAATGGAGAGGATCAGCGCCTTCAGGGTGTCCCCGGCCTTGACGACCTCGGAGGGGTGCTCGACGTAGCCCCAGCTCAGATCGCCCTTGCGGATGAAGCCGTCCACATCGGGGACGATGTTGACGATGACGCCGCTGTCGGCGAGCTTCTTCACCCTCACCTCGGCCTGGTCTCCGACCTTGAAGTTCTCCATGAACTTCTCCCAGGGGGAGGGTTCCAACTGCTTGAGGCCGATGAAGAGGAGTCTCTTCTCGGGGATGCTGTCCAGAACCTTGCCGATCACCTTGTCCCCCATCTCGAGAACGTATTTGGGGGATTTGATCTTCTTGCCCCAGTAGATGTCCTCGCCGCTGAGGCGTGCCTCGACGCCCTCTTCCAGCTCGACCACGGCGTAGTCTTCCTTGAAATGGATGACCTTACCCCGGATCTTGGTCCCGGTGGGGTACTTCTCGGGGACCTGGAGCCACGGGTCGGGTTCGAGGGCCTTGAGGCTGAGGATGATCCGGTCCTTCTCGGGGTCGAGCTCAAGGAGCCGGAAGGTGTAGGTCTCGTTGGGTTTCAGCTTGCGGCGGATGTCCGGCAGATGGCCCCAGGAGATTTCGCTCTTCGGGACGAAGGCGGAGAGGGCGCCGTCGATCTCGACGATGGCCCCGTCTTTGATGACGCGGATGACCTTGGCCGAGAGGTCGTCACCGACCTTGACGTTCTGCAGGAGTTTGTCCCTCTTCTCCCGGGCCTCGGCCTGGAGAATCACCTTCCTGGAGAGGACGCCGCTTCGGTTCTTGGGATCCCACTTGAGGATCTTGAAAGAGAAGGTCTTCCCGATCAGATCGTCGGGCTTGGAGACGGGGTGGAGGTCGGCCTGGGAGAGGGGAAGGAAGAGGGGAAGGCCGATGTCGACGATCATCCCCTTGTCCTCGACCCGGGAGATGACGGTGCCTTCGATGGTCAACTCTTTGTTGAAGGCCTCGTCGACTTTGTCGAATCCGACCCTCTGCTCGGCTTCCTTCTTGGAAAGGTAGATCGATCCGTGAGGGGTGATGCGGTTCACCACTGCGACGACCTTGTCGCCTTCCTTGACGGAAACCTCTCCCTTGTAGTTCTGATACTCATGCAGGGGGATGAGACCCTCTTGCTTGTATCCGACGTCAACGACAACTACGTCGTGGAGGACCTTAATGACTCTCCCTTCGATAAGGCTGTCCTTCTCGGGGGTCTTAAGGCCGTACTGCTCCATCAGGTTTTCCATATCCTGCATTTCAGCGTTCTCCTTGGGGACCTTGGGGTCGTTGTTCACGGTGTCCGTCACTTTGCACTCCTCCAGACAATTTCCACGGGTTCAGGGGACCTCGCGGCCTTGATGCCCTCCAGCACCCCGGTGATCTCTTCGTCGGGAGTGGAGGCACCGGCGGCGATACCCACTACGGCAACGCCCGCCAACATCTCCGGAGTCAAAGCTCCGGCCCCCTCCAGCAGATAGGACCTGGGATTCTGCCGGCCCACCCGTTCGAAGAGGCTCATGGTGTTGGAACTCTGCCGGCTGCCGATGATCAACATGCCGTCGGACATCCGGGACACGAGCATCGAGTCTTCTTGCCGAATCCTCGTGGTGGGACACATTGTATCATAAATACGGTAGAGAGGGGAACGGCATTTGAGAAAATCCACGATTCTATGGAATTTCTCCGGGTTGAAGGTGGTCTGTGCGACGACCCCGGTCTCTCCCAGGGGAAGGGGGAGGGCTTCTGCCTCTTCCAGGGAGGAGATCACCGTGGCCTTACCGCCGCTGTAGCCGATCTCACCGATCACCTCCGGGTGGTCCCCCTTGCCGATGATCATGGGAAATTGGCCGGAGGAGGTGATACGGGAGAGCTGGAGCTGAACCTTCTTGACCAGGGGGCAGGTGGTGTCGACGAGAAAGACCCCCCTCTCCCGGAGGAGCCTCTCCTGCTCCGGCGAGACACCGTGGCTGCGGATGACGACGGTTTGTCCCGGCTCGAAGAGGCCGATCTCCTCAACGCAGAGGGCGCCCTCCCGGGCGAGACGTTCCACCGCCGAGCGGTTGTGGATCAGGGGGCCGAAGGTGTAGACGGGCTTCCCCCTCTCGGCAAGAGTCGTTCTGACCATGTCGAGAGCCCTGCGGACACCGAAGCAGAAGCCAGATTGGGCGGCGACGAGAACCTTCATCGCAGAGTATAGGGTTGGGAAAAAAGGTTGTCAAGAACCGAAGAAACCCCCTTCCCTCCGCAACGGGGGTGTGGTAAACTATGCCCGGTTGATACGCCGCAAGAGCCTAAAAAACCCCTTGACACTGGTGGGGACATCTGGTAAAGTTGCCTATGTTTGCTGGCGTAGCTCAATCGGTAGAGCGGCTGATTTGTAATCAGCAGGCCGTGGGTTCAATTCCCTCCGCCAGCTGAGCATGACCATACGGGCAGGTGCCAGAGAGGTCAAATGGGGCGGGCTGTAAACCCGTTGCCGCAAGGCTACGTAGGTTCAAATCCTTCCCTGCCCATATCTATTCTTGCGGGAGTAGCTCAGGGGTAGAGCTCCTGCCTTCCAAGCAGGAGGTCGCGGGTTCGAATCCCGTCTCCCGCTCATACGATAGAAAGAGAAGCCCACGTAGCTCAGACGGCAGAGCGCTTCCTTGGTAAGGAAGAGGTCATCAGTTCGATTCTGATCGTGGGCTCCACTCCTGAACGGTTAGAGCCGGAAATAAAATCGAGGAGGTAATAGACCCATGGCGAAGGAAAAGTATCAACGGACGAAGCCCCACCTGAACGTCGGGACCATCGGACATGTCGACCACGGGAAGACGACGCTGACTGCGGCGATCA
>JAMOAD010000206.1 GCA_023621955.1 Acidobacteriota bacterium | reverse complement strand
GGTGGACCTCTACCGGGCCAAGGGGATCTACACCCGCAGGAGGAACCCGATACCCCAGCTGGGAGGGGCCCTCTACACACTGACCGAGGAGAGAAACCCCTCGGAAAAAGCGGGCGGAAAGAGGGGGAAATCCCAGGCGTAAGAGGGTAAGAGAAGAACAGAGAGCGGGGGAGAGGTCCGCCTGTGAGAGGATGCATAGCAGCAATCGCGTAAAGAGCCAGGGATCATGGTCTTGAAGGAGAGAGGGACAGAAGGAGGGGGGCACAGAAGTGTCGGCCGAGGTTGTTAGACCGGGGGGAGAAAGAGTCGGCATTAGCTGGAGGGAACATCCGGGAGAAGGGGACGTTGGAAGCGTCGGCGTAGGTTGGCGAAGACCGGAGAAGGGAGAGCCGGTGTTAGCCAGAGGGGACGTCTGGGAGGAGTGAGGGGCGAGAGAGAAGGGTTGAGAGGCGAAAGGGGAAGGGAAGAGGATTGAGAAAGGTAGGATGAAGAAGCGCATAAGAGAGAAACCAGAAAAAGGGAGTGTCCCCAGTAGAAAAAGCGCCACTCCAAAGAAGGAAGGGGAGAGCCTGAATCAACGTTTTAGCTCAACGTTCTTCGGACCGACGATGTTCCTTAAACCCTCCAGGACATCATCGTCCATTTGTAGGCCGAGACAATTCTTCGATCTGATGCGAAGGTTTTCGCCGTTAATCTGTAGAATGAAGCCTAGCGCCGTTTTTCCTTGGTGAGATCGGCAAAAATCGTGTAGTTCGTTGTAGAGGTTGGGTATCAGAAGGTTGGACGGAAGGGTCACGACAATGCACCGAACATTCTGGTTGAGGGCCTCTTGGAGGGGCATAAACCGTTCGGCGTTAATGTTGTTGTTCCTACCGAATTGGGAGATTTTCCCTTCAACCCACACCAGACTCTCCTCTGAAAGTTCCTCTTCCCTTCCTTTGAAGAGTCTCTCTTGAAAGAGCACCTCCATTCTTCCCGTCATGTCTTCGATGGTGAGAATGCGAAGCTTCTGCTTCTTCCCCATCTTCTCGACAGAAGAGACCACGACGCCGGCGATTTTCACCCTCTCTTTGGTAGGCTCTTTGGAAAAGCCCTCTCCTTCCTCCTCCCTCTCCTCTTCTCCGCTTTGAGCCATCTCATCCAAGTAGGTGTCGACCACTTTGTTGAGCTTGTCCTCATAACGGGCGAGAGGGTTCCCCGAGACATAGTAACCGAGCATCTCCTTTTCGTAGTGGAGTTTTTCACGTTCTTCCCACTCCTCGCCGGAAAGGGGAGAGGCAAGGGTGAACTCCTTGGGCGCCATCGTGGAGGGGGTAAAGAGGGTGGCCTTTGTCTCTTGGCGGGCACTCTTGGCTAACTCCTGCCGATACTTGTTGAGATCCTTCAAAATCGTGTCCAGCCTTTCGCAAAAAACCTTCCGGGAAGAGAGAAGACTGTCGAGAGCGCCCGCTTTGGCCAGGGATTCGAGAACCCTCTTGTTGAGCGCTTTCGAATCGACTTCTGTTAAAAACTCGGCCATGTTGCGGAACCGTCCAAGACGGGCTCTCGCTTCGAGAATCGATTCAACGGCCTTTTCACCGACGTTTCTGATCGTCGAAAGGCCGAAGCGAATGCTCTTGGCACCGGTTACCGTAAAGGTCAGGCCACTCTCGTTGAGCTCCGGGGCCAAGACGTCGAAGCCCATACGCTTGCATCCGTAGATGTATTTAACAAGGTTTCCCTGAGTCCCGGCGGATTCGTTCCTTAAAAGGGCTGTCATGTAGCAGACCGGATACTTCGTCTTCAGGTAGGCGGTCTGATAGGCTAGAAAAGCGTAAGCGGTGGAGTGAGATTTGTTGAATCCGTACTCGGCGAAGTGCTCCATCTGGTCGTAGAGCTCTTCCGCCTTTTTCTCCTTCATCCCGTTCTTCTGGGCCCCTTCCACAAACTTAGGACGGAAGGAGAGAACGATCTCCTTCACCTTCTTGGCCATCCCCTTGCGGAGGGTGTCGGCTTCCCCCATGGTGAAGCCGGCCAACCTGTGAACGATGAGCATGACCTGCTCCTGGTAAACGATGATCCCGTAGGTGTCTTTGAGGATATCTTCCAGAATGGGGTGGTCGTAGCGGATCGTCGCAGGGTTGTGCTTCCGTTTCACGAACTCATCGTGCATTCCCGAGCCGAGAGGACCGGGGCGGTAGAGGGCGTTGAGGGCGATGAGGTCCTCGAAGACCGTAGGCTTGGCCCTCTTGAGGAGCTCTTTCATCCCTGAACTTTCGAACTGGAAGATCCCATCCGTATCGCCTCTCTGAAAGAGGGCGAAGACCTCGGAATCGTTCAGAGGGATTCCTCCGATGTCGAGAGTCTCCGAGAAACACTCCTCAATGAGCTTCAGGGCATGGTTGAGAATGTCCAGGTTGCGAAGACCCAGGAGGTCCATCTTCAAAAGACCGAGGCCCTCTACGTGTTTCATCTCGTACTGGGTGGTGATTTTGTCGTCCTTGCCGACCTGAAGGGGCAGGAAATGGGTGAGGTCCTCTCCCCCCAAAACCGCTCCGGCAGCGTGAATCGAGCTGTTTCTGACTTGACCTTCCACTCGTTTGGCGTTCTTGTAGAGCTCCCGGAGTTTCTCCTTCTCCGGCTCTTTCCCCTCCAACTCAGCCTTTACACCGGGATCGTTCTGCGCCTCTTCGAGAGTGATTCCCAAAACCGGGGGAATCTTCTTGCAAAGCTTGTCCACCAGGGAAAGAGGAACCTCCAAGACCCTGCCCACATCGCGCAGTGCCCCTTTAGCCGCCATGGTCCCGAAGGTGATGATCTGTGCGACCCTGTCCCGCCCGTACTTTTCCCGGAGGTAATCGATCATCTCGTCCCTGCGGCTCGTCTCAAAGTCGCTGTCGATATCGGGCATAGAGATACGTTCCGGGTTCAGGAACCGCTCAAAGAGGAGATCGTACTGAAGGGGGTCCATATCGGAGATCTCCAGGCTATAGGCGACAAGGCTTCCCACCGCCGATCCCCTTCCCGGACCGACCCGGATTCCCCGATCCCGCGCGTTCTTGATGATGTCCCAGACGATGAGGAAGTATCCGGGAAAACCGATCTTCTCGATGACGCCGATCTCGGATTCCAGGCGTTTTGTGTACTCTTCCAGGGGGTGCCGGAGCAGACCCTGGGAGGCCATCTCCTCGAGTCTGGGAAGCCTTCTGGCAAACCCTTCACGGACGAGTTTGCTCAGGTAGGAAGCCTCTGTCTCCCCTTCCGGGACCGGGAAGGTCGGCAGATGGTAGATGGTCTTTTTCGTCTGAGGGTCTTTCGTGAGGAAGGAGAAATCGATTTTCTCCAGAATCTTGACGGTGTTTTCCAGGGCCTCGGGGTGATCCGGGAAGATGCGGAGCATCTCTTCCCCGGATTTGAGGTAAAACTCCTCGGTCTCGAACTCCATGGAAGAGTCTTGGCTGATGGTCTTTCCCGTCTGGAGGTAGAGGAGAATCTTCTGTATGTAGGCGTCCTCTTTGTTCAGGTAGTGGCAGTCGTTGGTGGCGATCAGGGGGATCCCCGTCTTCTTGGAGAGGTCGATGAGCCTGGGGTTGACCTTCTTTTGGCTCTCGTAGCCGTTGTCCATGAGCTCGAGGTAGAACTCTCCCCGGAAGGTTTCATAGTACCAGAGGGCCGCCTTCTGGGCCTCTTCGTAACGGTCCTGGAGGAGGAGCGAGGCGACCTCTCCCTGAACACAGGCCGAAGAGGCGATGAGCCCTTCGCTGTACTCTTTCAGAAGCTCCTTGTCGATCCGGGGCTTGAAGTAGAACCCCTCGGTGAAGGCTTTTGTGGAGAGGGCGTTGAGGTTCTTGTACCCCTGTTCGTTTTTGACCAGGAGGACGAGGTGGTGGTAATCCTTCTCCCTGGCGAAGCGGGAGCCCGTGGATATATAGGTCTCGATGCCGATAACCGGTTTGATCTTGCCTTGGCACTTCTGATAGAAATCGAAGGCCCCGTACATGTTTCCATGGTCTGTCAGAGCTACTCCGGGCATGCCCAGCTCCTGGACTCGGGCGACCAGGGGAGAGAGGCGGATCACACCGTCCAGAAGGGAGTATTCGCTGTGAAGATGAAGGTGAACAAAGTCTATCATCGAACCTCCGGATGTGATTTACTTTAGACGTTCCGGGAGGTGTCGTCAAGGGTTGGAATGGGGGGTCTCTCTTGACTTGACAACGTAAAAAGACTATTTTAAGTACATCTCAGGAGGTTGGAATGCATATCAACGATTTGCTCAAAACGGCTATTGAAAGGGGGGCCTCCGACCTGCACCTGAAAGTGGGTAACTACCCGATTCTCAGAATCCATGGGAAGCTGACCTATTTGACGGAACTCAAGAGGCTGATGCCAGAGGACACCATCGCTCTCGCCTATTCGATCATGAACCAGAAGGAGAAGCAGAAGTTCAAGGATCGAAGCGAAATCGACTTGGCCTATTCGGTTGCGGGGTTAGGCCGCTTCCGGGTAAGCATCTTCTACCAGAGGAACACGATCGGGATCGTCTTGAGGGTGATCCCCACGAAGATCAAGAACATTCGTGAGCTTTTCTTACCCTTGGTTCTGGAGAAGATCGCCCAGGAGGAGAGAGGCCTGATCCTGGTGACGGGAACCACCGGTTCCGGAAAGTCCACCTCTCTGGCGGCCATGATCGATTACATCAATACCTACAAGACCGCCAACATCATTACCATTGAAGATCCCATCGAGTTTCTCCATAGAGACAAGAAGAGCATTGTCAACCAGAGGGAGGTAGGCGCCGATACGCCCTCCTTCTCTTCGGCCCTCAGGGCCGCTCTCCGGCAAGACCCCGACGTCATCCTGGTGGGGGAGATGAGGGACCTGGAGACCATCGAGACGGCCCTCATGGCCGCCGAGACGGGCCATCTCGTCCTGAGCACTCTCCACACCTTGGACGCTATCGAAACGATCGACCGTATCATCTCTGTCTTCCCGCCCTTCCACCAGAAGCAAGTTCGGATGCAGCTTTCCATCGTTCTGAAGGCCGTCGTCTCCATGCGTCTGGTTCCGAAAATCGACGGCAAGTCCAGGGTCCCCGCCGTGGAGGTCATGATCAACACACCCTACATCCGGGATTGTGTAGCCAACCCCGATAAGACCGCTTTCATCAAAGAGGCGGTTCAGAAGGGGATCTCTCAGTACGGGATGCAGACCTTCGACCAGTCCCTCTACTTCCTCTGGCAGAACAAACTCATCAGCTACGAGGAGGCTCTCCGTTGGGCGAGCAACCCCGACGAGTTCAAGCTCAAGGTCATGGGGATACAATCTTCTCAAGAATCGGCTATGGAAGAGATGGAAAAAACTGTATCAGGAGGAAGCGCAAGCCTTTATGAAGAGCAATGAGATCCGATCCCTATTTCTCAACTATTTTCAAGAGAGAGGCCATAGAATCGTCAAAAGCTCCCCTCTAATCCCCCAGAAAGATCCAACCCTGCTCTTTACAAACGCGGGGATGAACCAGTTCAAAAACGTCTTCCTTGGGCTCGAAAAGAAGGGCTATCGCCGGGCTACAACCTCTCAGAAGTGTATGCGCGCCGGCGGCAAACACAACGACCTGGACCAGGTGGGTAAGACAAACCGTCACCACACCTTCTTCGAGATGCTCGGGAACTTCTCTTTCGGCGACTATTTCAAGAAGGAGGCGATTTCCTTCGCCTGGGACTTGCTCACAAACGTCTACAAGCTTCCTCCGGAAAGGCTTTACGTAACGGTCTACGAGGATGACGACGATGCCTATGAGCTCTGGCGCCGGGAGATCGGTGTCCCTGTGGAGAGAATCTTCCGGCTTGGCAAGAAGGACAACTTCTGGGAGATGGGTGAAACCGGTCCCTGCGGACCCTGCACGGAGATCCATTACGACAGGGGGGAGAGGTACGGGCAGTACCTTTTCAACGAGAGGGAAGGGGATCGGTACATTGAGATTTGGAATCTGGTCTTCATGCAGTACAGCAAAGACGATAAAGGGGTGCTGACCCCTCTGCCTTCCCCCTCCATCGATACGGGAATGGGGCTGGAGAGGCTGGCTTCGGTGCTTCAGGGTACAGAGAGCAACTATGAGACCGACCTTTTCCTCCCGCTGATTCGGCGGATTGAAGAGCTTACGGGGCAGGAGTACGAAGGTTCCGAGAAGAACAGGGTCGCCATGAGGGTTATCGCCGACCATTTGAGAGCTATCACCTTTCTGACCTGTGATGGGGTTCTGCCCGCCAACGATGGGAGAGGATATGTCTTGCGCCGGGTTCTTCGCCGGTCCTTCCGGTACGGTAAGGAGCTTGGACTCGACAAACCCTTCCTCTACACTCTGATCGGAGACGTGGTGGACTTGATGAAGGGGGCCTATCCAGAGCTGGAGAGTTCCCGGTTCACGGCCTCCAACCTCTGCAAGGCCGAAGAGGAGAGGTTCGCTAAGACTCTCGACGTAGGGTACGGGATCCTCAAGGAGAAGATCACCAACGCCAAGTCTGCCGGCGCCGAGAGGCTTGAAGGGAAAGAGGTGTTCAAACTGTACGACACCTACGGCTTCCCACCGGACCTGGTAGCGGATGTCCTGCAAGAGGAGGGGCTCTGCTTCGATCAAGAGGATTTCAACCGTGAGCTGGAGGCCCAGAAGGACAGGGCCAGAAGCTTCTGGAAGGGGGAGGAGAAGATTCAGGAGCTGAAGAAGTACAAGGCTCTCGAAAGCCTCAAGGTCCTCTTCCTGGGGTACGATCAGATGGAGGCCCAATCCTCAATCGCCGGCCTCTTCAGGGGAAAGGAGCCTGTAGAGGCTCTCAACGAGGGCGAAGAGGGAGAGGTTGTCGTCCGTCAGACACCCTTCTACGGCGAATCCGGAGGACAGGTTGGTGACAAGGGGATCATCGAAGGGGACGATTCTTACGCCCAGGTCCTGGATACCCACAGACCGGCCGACCAACTCATCGTTCACAAGGTCAAGCTTCTGAAGGGGGCCCTCCACTCCGGTGATGGGGTGACCCTGCGAGTGGACAACGATCTCCGCTGGTCAACCCGGAAGAACCATACATCGACCCACCTCCTCCATAAGGCTCTGAGGGAGACCCTCGGTCCCCACGTGAAACAGTCGGGGTCTCTGGTCTCGCCCCAGCGGCTTCGTTTCGATTTTACGCATTTTCAGCCTCTGACGGCCGAAGAGATCGGCTGGGTCGAGGAGATGGTGAACGAGAAGGTCCAGGCGGATCTTCCTGTGACGACCGAGGTCCTCCTTCTGGATGAGGCGATTAAACGGGGTGCCACGGCCATATTCGAGGAGAAGTACGGGGAACACGTCCGGGTCGTCTCGGTGGAAGGGTTCTCTCAGGAGCTTTGCGGGGGAACCCATGTCGGTAGGACAGGGGAGATCGGTGCTTTCAAGATCCTCTCCGAGAGCAGCGTTTCGGCGGGGGTTCGGAGAATCGAAGCGGTGACCGGCTTTAACACTCTCCACCGGTTTCAGGAACAAAGCCATCTGTTGACAACCCTGCGCTCTCTCCTGGAGAGCCCGGAAGACGAAGTTGTAGAGACGCTTAAGAAGCTTCTCCAGCAGAACCATAAGCTCTCCAAGGAGCTGGACGTTCTCCGCCAAAAGGCTCTGGCCTCCGACGAAGAGGAGTTTCTGAAGGGGGCCGAAAGGGTAGGGAAGAACTCCTTCCTCTTCCTCGGGGCTCCTGAGATCGAGAAGGAAGAGATCCGTGGCCTGGCCGACAGGCTGAAGAACCGTCTTGGCAGCGGCCTCGTCGTCCTCTACCGTGTCAAGGATGGGAAGGTGGCCTTGACGCTCTCTCTCTCCAAGAACCTCACCGGTAAGACCAAGGTCTCCACGCTCATCAAGGGAATAGCGCCCCTGATCGGCGGCGGAGGCGGCGGCCGGGACGACTTCGGAGAGGCCGGAGGCTCTCGCCCCGAAAACCTGCAGGCTGTGAAGAGCCAACTGCGTTCGGAGATGGAAGGTCTCCATGGCGAATAGAGGGCTCTTCTGGTTCACGCTCCTGGCGCTTCCGACCCTTCTTTGGGGGGATATCTACATCTACCAGGATGGCAACGGAAGGAAGGTGATCTCCAACTACACCCCCACCGATTCGGTCAAGATTCTCAAAGTGATCAAGACGGTTCGGCACTTCTACAACACCAACCTTGGCGACACGGCCTACGAAGACAAGATCCGTAAGTTCAGCCAGAGGGAGGGAGTGGACCCGGAGTTGGTCAAGGCCATTATCAAGACCGAGTCCAACTTTGACGCTGGGGCCGTTTCCCATAAAGGGGCCAAAGGCTTGATGCAGTTGATGACCGAGACGGCCAAGGATTATGGGGTCAACGTCTCGGAGATCTTCGACCCTGAAAGGAACCTGGAGGCGGGAATCCGCCACCTGAAAAGGCTTCTTGACAAATACAACAACGACACCGTCTTGGCCTTGGCCGCTTACAACGCCGGTGAAGCGAGAGTGGACCGGTACGGGGGTATTCCCCCCTTCAGGGAGACTCAGGACTATGTAACCAGGATTACCCGCTTCTATAAGGGAGAGGTTCCGCTGAACGCCCCTAAGACGGTTTCCAAGACGACACCCCCCAGACGGAAGACGAAGGTTAAAAAATACTACGATGAGAAAGGCGTCCTCTGCATCTCCAACATTCCAGAAAGGGAGGGGTGAAGGGATCGTCTTTCTCCTTCTAATCCTCTCGATGACTCTTTGCGCGGTCATCGTGGTGACTCCCTTACTCCATAGTTCTTCGCCGGGTGGGGAGGGCCTTGTGAGGCTTGCCTTCTCCCTGGTATGCCATCAGAGGCCGGAGCGCTCTCTCTCCTGGGGAGGGGTGGCTTTCCCGGTATGTTCCCGTTGTTTAGGCTTTTACTTCGGCTTTCCCGTCGTTTTGTCGCTTTTCCTCCTTTTTCCGAGAGTGGAGGAACGGCTTCCTCTCTTTCTAACGGTGATCGGGGCCGTCCTTCTCTTCTTCCTTTCGAAACTCTTTCAGCCGGAGGGGGGCTTTCTCCCCTGGTACCACTCTCTTCGCTGGTTATCAGGGGCTTTTATTGCTATAATATCGGCTCAGGCCTTGTGCCGAGCGAGGTGATCCATGGAGAACGAAAGAGTCCCAGAGGGAGAGGGTCTTCAGCCTCCTCTCCAGAAGAGCCCCAAGGCGCGAATCGAGCTGGGCCCCTGCCTCATGGGCGGAGCCTTGATGGCCATCCTGTCTGTCTTCCCTCTGATTTCGGTTTTCAACGTCTGCTGTTGCCTCTGGCTCATCGTCGGAGGGGCCGTGACGATCCTCATCGCCAAGAGGAACAACCCCGAGCCGATCACCGGGGGTGACGCCCT
>JAMOAD010000283.1 GCA_023621955.1 Acidobacteriota bacterium | reverse complement strand
GATCCCTCTCCAGAGGGAGTTCGGCTATGTTCATGTGAAAGTCCATAGCCAGATAGTCGATTCCCTCCTCTCTCATCATCCGGGAGAGACCTTCTGGAAAATCCTCCCTGAGCCTGGACCCATCCCCGGAGGCCAGAGGCTTCAACCTCGCCTCGCAGAAGAAGACCATTTCTGGTCTCTTCTTCAAATCGTCCCCCAGGTGGAAGACGAGAGAGGGCTTATGGGTACAGAAGAGGACCCTCTTCCCTCTGGCCGCTCCTCCGACCCTGGAACTGCCGTACCATGCGGCGATCCTTTCAGAACCACGGTTGGGGAACTTTTCCACCTCCTCCAGGGCCCGGGTGTAGGAGTAGGCGCAGAAGAGAACCCCCAGGAGCCCCATGGCAAGTCCCAGCAGTTTTCCCCCGAATCTCTCCCTCCGGAGAGCCTCTCCCCAGAAGAGGAGGAGAAGGAACAGGAGAACCCAGGGGAAGAGCAGGGGCCTCTGCTGAAGAAGCAGAAGGGCCAGGAAGAAAAGGAGGCAGGAGAGGGAGAGTCCCAGGACCAGACGGAACCGGGAAGAAAGACGGGCCGCCGCCTCCCTGATCTTGCCGGAGCCGATGATGCCCAACAAGAGGAGAAGCCAGAGGAGAGGAAGAACCCTGCGCCCCGCGAAAATGGGAACTTCCTTGCCAACATACCCCTTAAAGAGGATGTAGGGCAGGAGAGAAAGGGTCCAGCCGAGACCCTCCCGTAAGCTCTTGCGGAACACCGCAAAGCCTCCCCACAGAACGAGAAAGAGGAGGAGGAAGAGCAGGCCCCACCTCAAGGGAGCCCCGTAGGAGGGGGGGAGGAAGGAGAGGGTGTTGCCGTAGAGGACTCCCAGAAAGAGCTCGGGATCCTTGAGGAAAAGGAATGAGGAGCCCCCCTGGAAGAAACGTCTCTCTATCTCACCGAAGACTCGGGTGGCCAGGGTGCTCCAAAGGAGAAGAAGCCCGACCGCCGCCAAGGAGAGGAGGAGGGTGAAAGTCTTCCACCGCCTCTTCAGACTCTCCCTCTCCACGCCCAGGAAGGGAAGGACGACGAGGAACGCCCCCTCGAACCTGGTGAGGGTCCCCAGGAAGGCCCAGAGGACGGAGACTCCCACCTTCCCCTCCAACGCGAAAGAGAGGGTCCCTAGGGAGAGCGCGAGAAAAAGAGTGTCCGTAAGGGGCATGGCGGGCCAGAGGAGGGAGAAGGGGAAGATGCACAGAACCGCCAGGGGCCAGCTCTCCCCATCCCGGAGGACCGAGTACCGGCGGAGAATCTTCCCGGAAAAGAAGAGTGTCAGAGCGTATGCCGCCCAGGAGATCACCCGCCCCGCCCAGAGATAGGCCTCGAACCGGTCGAAGAAGAGTAAAAGCACCTTTTCCAACAGCCCCAGGAGGGCCGGGTAGAGGGGGGGAATGACGTAGAGTCTTATATCCCCTTTCCAGAAGGCTTCCGCCGAACCGGCGTAGAGGTAGAAATCCGCCGCAGACCCCCTCTTGACAGCGAGGTTCAAGAGGAGAAGGGCTCCGAAGACGAAGAGCCCCAAGAGGAGAGGCCCTGGGAACCTCCTGAACCGCGCCCTTTCAAGGTTCATGAAACGATCGTCCCCGCCTCCCACCGGGCCTTGAAATCCCGATAGGTCCCCTCAAGACCCTCAGAGAGAGAGACCTTCGGGCTCCAGCCCAAAGAGAGAATCCGGTGGACATCCAACAGTTTCCGGGGCATTCCGTCGGGTTTGGTCGAGTCCCAAGAGATTTCCCCTTCGAATCCGACGACCCTCCGAACCCTCTCGGCCAGGTCCCGGATCGAGATCTCCTCGCCGGTGCCGATGTTGATCGTCTCCCCCAGGTCGGGGGCGCTGAAGTTCTCCATGAGGAAGACCACGGCCTCCGCCAAGTCGTCCACGTAGAGGAACTCCCTTAGGGGAGAGCCGCTCCCCCAGAGGAGGACCTCACTCGCGCCTGTCTCCTTGGCTTCATGAAACTTCCTCAGGAGGGCGGGAAGAACATGAGATTT
This sequence comes from Acidobacteriota bacterium, assembly GCA_023621955.1. GTDB lineage: Bacteria > Acidobacteriota > Aminicenantia > JAMOAD01 > JAMOAD01 > JAMOAD01. The sequence continues at coordinate 7,037 of JAMOAD010000283.1, read as the reverse complement.
CTCGGGATGGTAGTGGTCATTGGGACCGTAGAGGTTGGTGGGCATCACCGAGAGAAAATCCGTGCCGTACTGCCGGTTGTAGTGGCTACACATCTTCAGACCGGCGATCTTGGCCAAGGCGTAGGCTTCGTTGGTCGGCTCCAGAGGGGAGGTAAGCAGAGCCTCTTCCGGAATCGGCTGAGGGGCCTCCCGGGGGTAGATGCAGGAGCTCCCCAGAAAAAGGAGCTTCTTGACTCCGGCAAGGTAAGAGGAGTGAACAACGTTGAGGGCGACGGCGAGGTTGGAATAGAAGAATTCGGCCGGGTAGGTGGTGTTGGCCAAGATTCCTCCCACCAGACCGGCCCCCAGGAAGACATACCTTGGTCGCTCGGCGAGGAAGAAGGCCTCCACTTCGCTCTGCCTGGTCAGATCCAGTTCCCGATGGCTCTTGAAGACGATGTTCCCGTAGCCCTCCTCCTGGAGGCGCCGCAAGATAGCCGATCCGACCAAGCCTTGATGACCGGCCACATAGATCTTATCCTGAAGGTCCATCATGGTAGGAATCTTACCACACTTCCCCCAAGCGGAGGCGGAGGGCCGCCCCGACCCTCTCCACGTCAGGGTCCACCGGAAGCCTCAAGCCGACTCCCCCGTCTATCAGGAAGGCCCCGGACCTGGTGTGACGCCCATCGCCCCGGGGAGATCCCAGGGGGAGAGACTTCGTGATCCCCGCCTTCAGGTCGTACCCCTCACCGGGAAGAAGCAGGAGATCCGGAGCCTGGGAGGTGAACTCCCCCCGGTAGACCTCATCGCGGAAGAAGACCCTGGAGATCGGTCTCACCCCGTTCTCCTCCCACTCCAGGAACCTGGAGGCCAACTCCCTGGCAAGGGCTTCGCACTCACTCTCCCGAACCCTCCCCCGGGAGAAACGGCTCTCCCTGTGGAGGTAGATCCGCCCCGGATCCAGAGCGAATGCGGTGGTTCCCTCCCTTAGGGAGGCGAACTCTCTTCCCCCTCCCCTGTCGAGGTACCCCCATCTCTCCAGGAGGGGGTTGAGGTAGACATCCTCCTTCACGCCGTCAAACCCGTGGTCCGAGAGGAGAAGGAAGGGGATCTTCTCCGCTTCCAGACCCTCCACCAGGGCACCGACCTTGCTGTCCAGAAGGGAGTAAAAGCTCTCTACGCCCTCCGCCCAAGGGCCTCTCCCTTCGACACCCTCCCAAAAGAAGTGTTGCAGACGGTCTGTCTCGGTGACGACGAAGAAGAAGAGATCCCAAGGGCGGGAAGACAACCGTTCGAAGACTCTCCACCGGGCCTTCAAATCCTCCTCGAGGCTTTTGAGAAAAGCCTGGGGAGACTTCTGGGCCAGGGGGATGTCGTTGTCCAGGGAGTACCTCTCCTCTCTCAGGAGGGGGAGAAGGGTGGAGGGGTAGACCGCCTTCTCCATCTCCGTCGCCACGAAGCCGGAGACCAACTCACCCGGAAAAGGCCGAGCCGGATAGGTGGAGGGAACGTTCAGGACGACGCTCCTTCCCCCCCTCGCGGCCTCCTCCTCCCAGAAGGGCTTCGACGACAGCCCTGGGAAGGTCGGGAAACGGGGGGTGTAACCCTTCGGATCTAGATCGTAGAAGCCGAACAAACCGTGTTCGCCCGGGTTCTTCCCGGTAAAGAAGGTGGTCCAGGAGACCGAAGAGACTTCGGGAAGGGAAGAATCCATAGACCGAAGCCCATACCTCTCCCCTATCCGGGAGAGGGCCGGACGCCGTCCCTCCCTCTTCCACCTCTCCAGGAGAGGGGCGGGAAGTCCGTCGATTCCAAGGACAAAGAGGGGCCGCCGCCTCTTCAAGGGTTCTTCCCCTTTCCATGGTGGTTCCCCTTCCAAGGCAGGTAGTTGAGGTAGATGACCGTTCCCGTAGCCAGGAGAAGGGCCGCCCCCACGGCGAAGAAGCGCCCGACTCCGAAGGTTCTGGTCAAGAGGAGGGAGAGGAGGGAGAAGAGCGCCGTCATGGTCAGCAGAATGCCCACCGCCTGGGGCTCCCTAAACCCTTTCTTCATGAGCCGGTGGTGGATGTGATCGTTGTCCCCCTGAAGGGGGTTCTTCCCGGCGAGGAGACGACGGACAAAGGAGAGAAACGTGTCCAAGAGGGGAACGGCGAGGAAGACCAGGGGGACCATCAGGGAGATTCCCAGAACCGCTTTCTGGGCAAGCTTCAAGGAGAGTACGGCGAAAAAGAGCCCCAAGAGAAGGCTTCCCCCGTCACCCATGTAGATCTTCGCCGGGTAGATGTTGAAGGGGAGGAACCCGGCCACGGCGCCGAAGAGGGCGGCGAGGATCGGTATGTAGAGGGGGGCCCCTTGAAAGTGGCACAAGACGATCAGGTTCAGGGAGAGGATCAGCGTCGTTCCTCCGGCCAAACCGTCGAGGCCGTCGATCAAGTTGAAGGCGTTGGTGACGGTCACCAGCCAGAGAGCCGTGAAGGGAAGGGAGAACCAACCGAGGGCGAAAGAGCCTCTCCCGAAGGGAAGGGTCAGGAATTCGACCCTAAAACCACCCGAGAAGAGGGCCCCGGCCACAAGCAACTCCACTGCCAGCTTCTGTTTGGCGTTCAGGCCGGTCAGATCGTCCACCAAGCCCAGGAAGAAGATCAGAACGAGTCCCCCTATGAAGAGGAGGTAGTCCCTGGGAATCGGGAGGTCCTCCATGAGGACCGGAAGGTGGGGCGAGGCGAAGAGAAAGAGGAAGAGGTAGAGGGAGCCGAGAAGGCCGGCGAAGATTCCCAGGCCTCCCAGTCGGGAGCGGGGTTCCTTGGGGAGCCTCCCTTGGGGGAGGGAAAAGTTGTGCCGCCGAAGGAAGCGGATCAGCCACCCTTGAAAGACGAAGGAGATGAGAAAGGCTGAACCCGAGATCAAGAGAAGAGGTAAAAGCATAGTGTCCGCACCCCCGAACCACCTATGGTATCACAAAAGTGTTGAAAGTCTTCGCTGATCCTGATCGGTCGCCCTCTGGTTTGCCTCGTCTCGGAGAGGGTCCCTCCTCCACCCCCACTTGTGAAAATACTTCCAAGCCGAAGAGAGGTGGAGCAAGAGGCCGTGGAGAGAGCGGTAGGAGAGCCGGTCGAAGCCGTGGGTGACCGAAGCCCAGGGAAGGTAGAGGAGTGGGGAGATCTCGCCGAGGCGACGGCAGAGGTCGATGTCCTCCATGTAGAGGAAGAACCTCTCGTCGAAGAGGCCGACCCTTTCGAAGGCTTCGGAACGGACCATGAGACAACATCCGGAGAGGTGGGGAACCTCCAGGGGGAGATCCCGGGAGAAGGAGGCCATCCTGTACCTCCTCTCCCTTGCGGAGAAGAGGGATCGAAGGGGGGCGGGGATGAAGCGGCGGAGGAAGAGGTCCGCCGGCGTGGGAAGGAGCTTCACCAGCTCCTGGTCTTTCCCGTCCGGGCCGAGCACCCTGGGCATGAGGGCGCATCGGTCCGGATGCTTCAGAAGGAAATCGGTAAGGGTTTCCAGAAGGTCGGGGCCGAAGGAGATGTCCGGGTTGAGGATGAGAAAGTATGGGCTTTGACGCCCGTAACGGCGGAAGAGTTCGTTGTGCCCGAAGCCGTACCCCCTGTTCGGGAGCCGTATCACCTCCGCCTCGGGGAGAAGGTCCCGAACCCTTTCAACTGTGCTGTCCAAGGAGCCGTTGTCGGCGACGACCACCCGAACCCTTTCCGGAAAGAGCGTCGAACCGCGAAGGCTTCCGAGAAGCTCTCCGATGACCTCTTCGCTGTTGTGGGTCACCACGGAGACGGTCAGGAGAGGGTTCATCTCCCCCCTCCCAAGCACTCTGTGTAGAAGCGCCGGGTCTCACAACCGGTTCTCTCCCAGGTGTACTCCCTCGCCCTCTCCAGGCCTCGACGTGAGAGCTCCTCCCACAAGATAGGCTCCTTCACGAGTCTCTCCATGGCGTCGGCCATCTCGACGGGGGAGTGGGGATCCACGGCCAAGACAGCCCCTCCTCCCACCTCCTCCATCACGGTTCCCCGGGAGGTGACCACAGGAATCCCTTGGGCCATAGCCTCCAGGACGGGAAGACCGAACCCTTCGTAGAAGGAGGGGTAGACCAGGGCGACCGCCCTGCCCAGAAGCTCCTCCTTCTCCTCTTCGGCCAAGTACCCCAGGACATGGACCCTTCCCTGAATCTCCCGCGGGAGGCTCTCCACCGGGTCCCTCCCCCACCCTCTTCCCCCGACGATGGTCAGGGAGGGAGAGGAGGGGTCCCGGGAGACCAACAAGGCGTAGGCCCTCAGCAGGCCTTCGATGTTCTTACGGGGTTCCCGCGTCCCCAGGAAGAGGAAGGTCTCCTTCCCCCCCTGCGGGAAGCGCCGGCAACCCTCCGGTGCCCCCAGAGGAATCGCCTGGACCGAGAGGTGAGGGAGAGAGGAAAAACGCCGCAGGAGCTCCGCTTTTCCCCCTTCCGAGAGGGTGATGACCCCGGAGACCCGCCTGAGCACCCACGGGAGAAGGCCTTTGAAGTAGAGCCTCTTGAGAGGGGTGTGGTACTCCGGGCAGAGGTAGAAGGACATGTCCGGGACCGTGACGACCCTCGGCGTGGAGGCGAAGAGGGGGGTTGTGTAGTGAAGGGAGTGGAGGAGGTCCACTCGGAAACGGCGGCAGATCCTGGGGAGGAGCACCTGTTCCCAAAGGAAGCGCAAGGGAAGAATCCGGGTCCACCGGGGGGCCACCTCTTGCAGGGACCACCCAGGCCCCAGAGCCTCCCGGAGCCGCTTCTTGTCGGGATCGTCCCGGGAGACGAAGAGAACCCCCTCCTCTCGGCAAACCAGCTGGAGGGCCAGGTTGAAACCGTAGACGCCCATCCCCGTCTTGCGGCGGGGAACCTGGGTCAGGTCCAGGGCTGTCCTCACGGCCTCTTCTTCTCCAGCACGACCCGCACCAGAGGGAGGATCCGCTCTCCCTGCCCCCTTCGGATCCGGAGGCCGATCATGGCTCCCAGCGTCAACAGGAGCCGGAGCCTCCGGAGGGGGGGACGACTCTTCTCAAGGAAGTGGGCATAGCTTCGCAAACGGTGGGTGTCGGAGTCCAGGGATTTTTTCCCCACCGAGGAGCCTCCGGCGTGGTAAACCCTGGAGTCTTCGGCCACGGCGATCTTCCATCCCGCCGAGCGGGCCCGGAGGGAGAACTCCACGTCCTCCCAATAGAAGAAGAAACCGTCGTCCAGAAGGCCGACCCCTTGGAAGACCTCCCGCCGAACAAGCAGGGAGGCCCCGGTAATGTAATCCAGCGGGCGTTTGCTCGTGGCCGTTCTGTCCCTCTTCAGGAAGGGCGTCAACCACCCTCCCCCCCAGGACTGGACCCTCTTTTCTTCATCGTCATCGCAGACAATCGAACCCACGAGGCCGACGGAAGGTTCTCTCTCCAGAAGGGCGACCATGGCGCCGAGCGCCTCGGGCTCGGGGCGGGCGTCGTTGTTCAGAAGCCACACGCAATCGGCCCCGTCATCGAGGGCCTTGCGGATCGCCGGGTTGAGGCCTCCGGCGAAGCCGAGGTTGCGGGGGTGGGCGGCGACAAAGAGTTCATGCTCCGTCCAGGGGTTCTGACCCTCTCGGGGAGGCGGAAGGTTCCGTCCAGAGGCGACCCTCTCCTGGCCCCTCTCTTTCCAGAGAGAGAGGTCCCCCCCTCCGTTGAGCCAAAGGTCGATGCGGAAGAGGGAGTGCTCCGTCCTACCCAGGGCTTCGAGGGCTCGAAGGGTTGGTTCCGGATCACCGTAGTGAAGAACCAGAACCGAAACTTTCAAGGCCTTCCCTTTACACGTAGGCCTTGATGGTCGCGTGAGGGGTGTTGAACTTCCCGTTCTTGGAGCTCAACATGAAGGTCGAGACCACCTCGGTCTTTCGAAAGCCGGCCGCCAGGGCCAACCTGTCGAGACAGGCCAGGTTGGGCGCCCAATAGACCATGGCTTCCGGAGCGCCGTAGAAGACGGCGATCGGCAGGTTGGAAAGGTCTTGTCCATCCCCCTTGATCAACCGCTTCAACCTCTCTCTCCAACCTCCCAGGACTCCAGGACGGGAGTAGACGCCGGAATCGCAGAAGGTCGAGATGATGGCGTACTCCTTTGTGACGCGGTGGAGGGCGCAGAAGGCCTTGAAAGGATCGCTGATATGGAGGATCAGGCTCCCGCAGAAGACGATGTCGTAGAGGCCGTTCCTCTCGGGGTTCAGGTCGTAGATCGTCCCGAACATCCTCTCAACTTTGGAAGAACGGGCCTGCAAAGCAAATTCGATCGCCCCGTGGAGGTAATCTTCCTCCTGCTCGTTCCGTTTCTCTTCGGCGAACTTCCTGCGCAGGACATCGCTCACATCGTGGTCGCTCCACTTGGAGAGCTCCATGGTGGCTACCTTCGCGGCCCCCCGTCTTTCGAACTCCAAGGCGAAGAAGCCGTTGCCGGGCCCTACGTCCAAGACGCTCTTCCCGCTGAGGTCTTCGGGAATCCCGTAGTTGGGCAACAAGGGCCTCAAGTCGTACTCGCCAGGGGTTTCAACACCCTCGGCGAGTTCTATGGTGTGGTACCAGTCGAATTTCCGAATCCCTTCCTCTAAGCGTTGGCGTTCCTCTTGGTTCATGGGTCCTCCTCCCTTAACAGAGGAGATTGTACCAGATAAACCCTGAGCCTCCAAGAAACGCCCCACCCCTCTCTACCTGACGGTTTCTGGATCCACCGACAGGGGGCTCTTGCTCCCACTCCCCCGGGGAAGAATCCTCACCACCACCTCCTCTTTGATGGGAAGACCCTGGGAGGTCTCTCCCCGGAAGGTCAAGAAGAACGTTCCCAGCTGGCCGGGACCGGGATGCCAAGAGAAGCGGTTCCCCACCAGGGAGGAGCCGATGGGAAGGTGTCTGAGCTCTCCGGAAACGACCGTCGCTCCGGCCTCCCACTGGACGCTCCCGTCCAGGAGAATCTCCAGGGGCTCGACCTCTTCCAAGGACACCCTCTTGGCCTCTCCTCCCGGGAGGAGGGAAAGATCTCCCTTCCAGCCCTTACGGACCGTCAGAGAGCT
>JAMOAD010000093.1 GCA_023621955.1 Acidobacteriota bacterium | reverse complement strand
ATCGGTAACGGTGGAAGCGGTGCCCACCATGGTGGGGCTCGAAGCTAAAACGGTAACGCCGGGCAGCGGACCGCCCTCGGTGTCGGTGACGACACCTTCCAACTTGGCGTTGACGCCCTGGGCCATGATGAGTCCGCCCATCAGGACGATGGCCAACAGGCTGAGTACCAATTTTCGGAATTTCATCCGAAATCCTCCTTAGGATTAAAATGATTAAAGGGGGAATTTCCGCTTTTCCGTTATCATTTGCCGTGCCAATTTTGAAACGCCCTGTTCACAAGCCTTTACGAAACGTTCCCCTCCCAGGATCCTGGATTCTGTATTTCCCCAAGCAATTTCTTGGATCGTGGTAAGGAAGGGGCTTCCCCCTTTCGAGAAGGATCAGCAGAGGAAAGGGAGAGGACCTTCATGAACCTTGAGGTTTCCAACGCCTTGAAAGGTTGAACACCACAAGAGAGAACTCTCCCTTCTCCGGCAACCAGGAAGTATGCTTCGGGTTAGAGGTACCCCAAAGATTTCAGGTCTTCGATCCTCTTCTTGTCAAGGTCCTCGGCTTTCCCGGCGGCTCCCTTTTTGCGGGGAGGGTAGGAACGGAACTTCATCTCCGGCGGTTTGACGAAGGCTTGGAGCCAGACCTTTCCCTCCATCTTCCGGTCCACGGGGAGACCGGCCATGGTTAGGATCGTTGGCGCCACGTCCAGAACGCTCCCGTTTTGAATCTCCTGTCCCTTCCGTATCCCCGGGCCGAAGAGGAGGACCATCCCCGAAGGGGGATCCATCTCTTCGGGAAGGTTCTGGTGGGTGTAACCCCGAGGAGAGAGGGCGAATCCGTGGTCCGAGACGACCACCAGGTAGGCGTTCTCCTCTTCGACTCTGGCGAGAATCTTGGCCAGGGTGGCCTCCCTGTACTTCAAGACCGGAAGGAGAAGGTCCGCCATCCGCCGATCAAACTCCCGGCCCTCCTCTCGAGAGGGTATGGGTTTGGCCATGACCGTCTCTTCCACATAGTTCCGGTATTCCTTCTCCAAATAGTAGGTTCCGAAGTGGAGAAAGGTATCGGGAAGGTGGGAGTAGACGAAGAAGAGATCGTCTTTGTTCTTCGGCAAGTAGAGGTCGACCTCTTCGTCCAGAAGCCTCTCGTAGAGAAGGAACTGGGGCCATCCCTTCAGAACCGGTGCCTGGGCCGGGTCCTTCCCCATGGTTTTCCGGTAGAGCTCGTAGTAGTCCGGCAGGTTCGCCCGGGTCGACATCTTCCCGTACTCCCACTCCCCACTCTTCTTCAACTCCTCCGCCCTTCGGACCAGAGGCCAATACTCACTCTGAGGATGGACAGTGGAGACGAAACGGCTCGGCCTGGCCCCTCCCAAGATAGTGACCAGGGCTGGGGGAAAACTGTCCGAAACGATCCGCCCGGCCACAGGATCAGGAGGGTAGGAGACAAACCAGTGGAGAACCGTGCTGGACCGCCCGTAGAGGTTAAAGAACTCCCAGAGCGCGGGAACCCGGCGTTCCGAGGCCGTGTAGGGAAGGTGAAGTCCCTTGGAGGCAACATAGGTCCAATCGACGATTCCATGTTCGACCATGCTCCGTCCTGTGGCTATGGATGTCCAAACAACGGCGGAGAGAGTGGGCTTGAAGGTCTTCAAGCGCCCCCAGCTCCCTTCCCTCTTGAGCCTTGCGAAGAGGGGAAGCTCCCCCTTGGCGATGAGCGGATCGAGCATCTCCCAGGAAAGGCCGTCGAGCCCGAGGAGGTAGATCTTCGGCCGGTTCGGTTCCGAGGGTTTTCGGGAACATTGGGCCGTAAAGAGGAAGAGGGGGAGGAGAAGAAGGGTGGTCAGCCAAGAGGTTCTCTTCATCTTTCCATGTTACCACCCCTTTCCCCCTTTTGTAAAAACTCTCTTACAGACGAAAGGCTTGACAGTCTCCCACACTTTTTCTATACTGCTTTCATGATCCCCAAGAAGGCCGTCATCCTCGCCGCAGGCAAGGGAAGCAGGCTCATGCCCCTTACTGCGGAGACCCCTAAATGCCTCGTCAGAGTCCAGGGCAAGCCTATTCTCCTCCGGGAGATCCAGGGGCTCCACCGGTTGGGGGTCGAAGAGATTCTCGTTCTCACGGGCTACCGATCGGAGAGAATCGAATCTCTCTTAGGCCCCTCCTTCCAGGGGATAACCCTCCGTTACCTCTTCAACCCCTTCTACGAAACCGCCAACAACGCCTCAACGCTTCGGTTGGCCGAAGAGTTCCTGAAGGGGGGAGGCTTGATCGTGGAAGGGGATGTGGTTTGGGGAGAGAACTTTCAAAGGGCTCTTCAGAAGGGTCTGGAATCCTCTTCTCAACCGGTCACTTGGGCGGCGCTCCCCTTTCTCGACAGG
>JAMOAD010000138.1 GCA_023621955.1 Acidobacteriota bacterium | reverse complement strand
CGGGAGAGCGGAGGAGAGGTGATCGGGATTCTTCCCGGTCCTGACCCCCGAGAGGGGAACCCTTGGCTTTCAACGGTGGTTGCCACCGGTCTCGGCCAGGGAAGGAACCTTCTGGTCGTCATGAACGGAGACGCCGTCGTGGCTCTGGGGGGTAAGAACGGGACCCTTTCGGAGATCGGACACGCCCTCGCCCTGGGAAGGAGAGTCTTCGGTTGGCGGACCTGGGAGCTTCCGGGAGTTGAGAGGGTCGAAGAACCCCGGATTCTGATCGAACGTTTGAAAGAGCTCTTTGCCTCCGATGCCGAACTATAAGATCATCGTTCAATACGATGGAACAGGGTTTTCGGGATGGCAGATCCAGCCTGGGAGGACCACGGTCCAGGGGGAGATCTCCCGGGCTCTCTCGGTGATTACGGCCCAGAGGGTGAGGGTCACCGGCTCGGGGAGAACCGATTCCGGAGTCCATGCCCGAGGCCAGGTGGCGAACTTCAACGTCAAGAGCCGGATCGCCCCTGACTCTATGAAGCGGGCCTTGAACGCTCTCTTGCCCTCTACGATCCGAATCCTGGAGTGCCAGGGTGTCCCCGACAGCTTCAACTCCCGTTTTCACGCCCTGGAGAAAACCTATATCTACACCCTTTTCCGCTCTCCCGTCCTCTCCCCCTTCCTCGGGCCCTTCTGCCTCCACTTTCCCTATCCCTTGGATCTTGAGAGGATGCAGAGGGCGGCGGATCTCATCGTCGGGGAGAGAGACTTCTCCTCTTTCACGACTCGGAGTGATAAGAACAACCATGTCAAAAAGGTCTTACAGATCCGTGTCCTTCCCCGGGGCGAGCTCCTCCACATCAAGGTTCGGGGGCGCGGCTTCCTCCGTTACATGGTTCGGACCATCGTGGGGACCCTCCTCGAAGTCGGGGAGGGGAAGAGGAGCCCCGAGGAGATGACCGGAATTCTGGAAGGGAAGGACCGCTCTTTGGCGGGCCCCACCGCCCCTCCCCAGGGGCTCTGTCTCTGGGAAGTTCTCTACCCCGATCCGAACGCGCCGATCCCTGAAGCCGTTCCCGAAGGGGGAGACGACGAGTAATGGGCGTAAGAAAAACATAAGGAGTAACCCTATGAGCCGAAAATTCTTTCTCTTCTTCCCTCTCCTCTTTCTCTCTTTCTCCCTGGCCTTTGGAAACGACGATCCGGAAAGGCTCTTGAAAGAGAATAAACTGGAGGGTTCCTTCTTCCTGAAAGAGATCGCCACAGGCCGCGAGTATGTCGTCAACCCCGAAGACGTTGATCGGGCGACGTTGCCGGCGTCAACCTTCAAGATCGTCAACTCCCTCATCGGCATCGAGACGGGAGTGGTGAAGGACCCTTCGGACCTCTTCTCCTGGGACGGTGTCCAGAGGCCGATCAAGGCTTGGAACCAAGACCTCTCCCTGGCCCAGGCCATCAAGGTCTCTTCGGTCCCTGTCTACCAGGAGTTGGCCAGGCGGATCGGTAAGGAGAGGATGGAGAGGTACCTCTCCATCCTTGGGTATGGAAAGGGGGGAATCTCTGCGGGGATCGATCAGTTCTGGCTCCGCGGCGACTTTGGTGTCACCCCGAGGGAGCAGGTGGAGTTCCTGACCCGCCTCTACCAGGGGAAGCTCCCCCTCGCCGAGAGGACTCAGAACCTGGTCAAAGGGATGATCCTCCTGGGAGAGAGGGAGGGGGTTCGCTTCTCGGGAAAGACGGGAACCGTGGTCTTTCAGGATCAGAGCCGGATCGGTTGGCTGGTGGGATGGGTCGAGAGGGGTGATGGCCGGGTAGGGGTCTTCTCCCTCCGGATCCGCTCCACAGAGCCGGGGGAGGAGTTCCTCTCCCTCCGCATCTCCCTGGCCAAGCGGTACCTCGCCCTCTCCGGCTTTGCTCTTCCCGAAGGCCTTTGAGGGTGCCGGTTTTCAAAGAGCGGACCCTGTGGTAGAATAAAAAGATCAATATTGTAAGCGGTACGGGAGGTTGACCATGGCGAACCGTGCAAAGACCCTCCTTCTTCTGACGCTTCTCACGGGGCTCTTGCTCTTCATCGGCGAGGCTCTGGGCGGACGAAGTGGGCTCGTGATGGCCTTGTTCTTCGCTTTCATCATGAACTTCATCTCCTACTGGTTCTCGGATTCCATCGTCCTGAAGATGTACGGAGCCAGGGAGGTGACACCCGCGGAGATGCCGGAACTGCACGGGATTATCGACGAACTGGTTCAGAGTGCCGGTTTGCCTAAGCCCAAGGTCTGCGTCGTTCCCGAGCAGGCTCCCAACGCCTTCGCCACAGGGCGTAACCCCGAACACTCGGCGGTGGCGGTCACGGAGGGGATTCTCAGAGTCCTTTCCCCTCAGGAGCTTAAGGGCGTCATCGCCCATGAACTCTCCCACATCAAGCATCGGGATACACTCATCTCCACGGTGGCCGCGACCATCGCCGGGGCGATCATGTTCCTCCTCCGCATGGCCCAATGGGCTTGGATGTTCGGGGGGAGCCGGGACGATGACAACGGCGGGGGAAACATCTTGGCTTCGCTTCTGCTCATCGTCGTGGGCCCCTTGGCCGCCATGATCATTCAGATGGCCATTTCCCGCTCCAGGGAGTTCATGGCCGACGAAGAGGGGGCGAGAATCTCCCACGCCCCTATGGCCTTGGCGGACGCCCTCCTGAAACTGGAGGCCTACGCCCACAGGGTGCCCATGGAGAGGGCCACCCCCACGACGTCTTCTTTCTTCATCGTCAACCCGCTTACCGGAAAAGGTCTGTTGCGGCTCTTTTCGACCCATCCTTCTACGGAAGAGAGGGTCGAGAGGCTACGCCAGATGGCTAGGAGCTGAGGAGGTCTTACTATGATACCAATCGATGTGATCAGAAACCGAAGGGAATTTGTCGAAACATCCTTGAAGAATAGAGGGAAGAGCGTAGACATCGACCTCCTCCTCGGCTTGGACGAGAAGAGGCGGGGCCTCCTGCAGGAGATCGAGCAGAAGAAAGCCGAGAAGAACAGACTCTCCAAGCAGATCGGACAGGGAAAGCGGGAAGGGAAGGATGTCTCCGCTCTTCTCGCCGGCATGGAGGGTGAAGACGGTCGGATGAAGGAGATCGAGGGGGAGTTAAGAGAGGTGGAGGCCGATCTGGGCGGGCGGCTTCTGATGATTCCCAACCTTCCCCATCCGTCGGTCCCGGTCGGGAAGAACGATGAGGGGAACGTCGAGACCGAGAGGGTAGGGACTCCTAGAACCTTCGCCTTCGCCCCTCTCCCCCATTGGGACATAGGCACCAAACTGGATATTCTTGATTTCGAGAGGGCCGTCAAGATCACCGGCGCCCGTTTCACGGTCTACAAAGGAGCCGGGGCTAAGCTTGAGAGGGCGTTGATCAACTTCATGCTCGACACCCATACCGCCAACGGCTACACCGAAATCCTCCCCCCCTTCATCGCCAGGCGTGAGTCCCTTATCGGGACAGGAAACCTTCCCAAGTTTGAAGAGGACCTCTTTAAACTTCAGGGGTTGGATTGGTACCTGATCCCCACGGCGGAGGTCCCCCTGACGAACCTTCACGCCGACGAGATTCTCCGGGAAGACGAGTTGCCGAAGAAATACGTCGCCTATACCCCCTGTTTCCGTTCCGAGGCCGGTTCCTACGGGAAAGACGTGAGGGGGATCATTCGGCAACACCAGTTCAACAAGGTGGAGATCGTCAAGCTGGCCCATCCCGACCGCTCCTACCAGGAGTTGGAGGAGCTCACCAGGGACGCCAGGCGCATCCTGGACTTGCTGGGGCTTCCTTACAGGGTCATGGCGCTCTGTACCGGAGACATGGGCTTCTCTTCGGCGAAGACCTACGACCTTGAGGTCTGGATGCCCGGTCAGGGGAGGTACATGGAGATCTCTTCGTGCTCCAACTACGAGGATTTCCAGGCCAGAAGAGCGAAGATCCGTTTCAAAAGCTCCTCTACAGGGAAAAACGCCCTCGTTCACACCCTGAACGGTTCGGGGCTGGCGGCGGGGCGAACCGTCGCGGCCCTTCTGGAAAACTATCAACAGGAGGACGGTTCCGTACGGATTCCCGAGGCTCTGGTTTCCTATATGGGCCAGGATAGGATCTCTCCAAAAGAATGATCTTCCTCTACGAGGCCAAGGGTATCGGGAGAGACGGTACGATCACCGCTGTCCGTGTCATGGCCTCCGGCCGTTCCGAGGCGGCGTCGAAGGTCAGGGAGCTGGGTCTTCACCCCCTTTCCGTCTCCTTCAGCAGGGAAAACCTGCGAACCCTGCCTGGAAAGAGTCAGGTCAGCGACCGGGAGATCGTGGACTTCAACCGGGAGGTTCAAGTCCTTCTGAAGGCGGGAATCCCTCTTCTCAAAGCTATCCAGAGGATTTCAGGAAGAATCAGGAACCCCTTCTTCCGGGTTGTGGTGGAAGAGATCGGTCGGAGCGTCGAGAGGGGACAATCCCTCTCGGAGAGCGTCTTGCCCTTCTCCTCCCTCTTCGGTGAGCTCTACTCCCCGATCCTCCGTTCCGGAGAGAGCAGCGGAAACCTCCCTGAGGTGATCGCCGACTACAACCGATACCACCTGAAGGTTCTGGCCATCAAGGATCGGGTCAAGAAGGCGCTGATCTACCCCGCCTTTGTCGCCTCTTTCTCCTTCGTCGTCTTCTTCGTCCTCCTGGTCTGGGTCATTCCCCGTTTCGCCCTCTTCTACAAAGACTTTGACGCCCAACTGCCCTGGCTGACCAGGGTTGTTGTTGCTTTGGGCGAGGGTCTCTCCCGAAATCTTTTCCCGATCGCCCTCTTCGTTGGCGCCCTCTTCTTCTTCCTTCCCCGCCTTATGCGCAAGGAGCAGGTTCGTCGGGTCTGGGACAAGTTCTACCTCTCTCTCCCCTTCGGAGGACTTCTCAAGGACTTCACCTCGGTTCTCTACGGAAGGGGTTTCTCCCTCATGCTAACCGGAGGTATCCCCATCGTTAAGGCCCTCCAGATCTCCCTGAGCTCCGTCAAGAACCTCTTCCTGGCCGAGAAGATGGCCCCTGTCCACGAGCGGGTCATGGAGGGGAAGCCCTTGGCCGACAGCTGGGAAGAGACGGGCCTCTTCCCGGCGGATTTCCTCGATGTTGTCAGAGTCGGTGAACATTCAGGCTCCCTGGGAGAGATGGTCAAAGAGGCGACGGTGAACCTTGAAGAGCGCCTTGAAGGGCGGGTGGATTCGTTGCTTTCCTTCCTCGAACCTGCTATTATCATCGTCATGGGGCTCATGATCGCTCTTGTTCTCCTGTCGGTCTATATGCCCATTACCAGTATCGTGCAGGTTATCCGATGAGCCACCAAGCCAACGACCTCCTCATGCGTTTCCCCGCGGAGTTTCTCTACCGCTATACCTTCTATCCCCTTAAGGATGACGGGCGTTACCTTGAGATTTACATCGACAACCCCGACAACATCGTCGCCGTAGACGCCATCGAAAACCTCTCCGGTCGGAGGGTGAAGGCTATCAAGGAGAGTCGTGGCAAGATTCTTGAACTCCTCCGTAAGAGCGAAGTGGCCTCGGAGATTCTCAAGAGTACCGGGGAGAAGTTCGAGGCCGGATCCGTCGAGAGTTCCCAACAGGAAGACATCATCTCCGAGACCGTTTCCGACGACGATCCGACGATCGTGAAACTCGTCAACTCCATCATCTTTACCGGGGTACAGAAGATCGCTTCGGATATCCACATAGAGACGAAGGATAACCGGGTTGTCGTCAAGTACAGGGTGGACGGCGTCCTCCTTGAGGCTATGGCCCCTCTGGACAAAAAGTACGCCGAGAACATCATCTCCCGAATCAAGATCATGTCGGATCTGGACATATCGGAGAAGAGGGTCCCCCAGGACGGCCGTTTCCGGCTCAGGATCAAGAACAAAGAGATCGATTTCCGCGTCTCCATCATGCCCTGCATCCACGGGGAGGATGCGGTGATCCGAATCCTCGACCGGGAGATGATCACCCGCTCCCTGAGCGACCTCAACCTCGAGGTTCTCGGTTTCAACAAGAACCTTCTCTCCAGAATCCGCAAGTATGTCTACTACCCCTACGGGATGGTCCTGGCCACAGGGCCGACCGGATCGGGGAAGACGACGAGCCTCTACGCCATTCTGAACGAGATCCGGAACTCCGAAGAGAAGATCATCACCATCGAGGACCCGGTGGAGTACCAGATCGACGGGATCACCCAGATCCTGGTCAACGAGAAGACGGGCCTCACCTTCTCCCGAGGTCTCCGTTCCATCCTCCGTCACGATCCCGATAAGATCATGGTCGGGGAGATCCGGGATCCGGAAACAGCGGAGATCGCCATTCAGGCGGCTTTGACCGGACATCTTGTCTTTACGACCGTCCACGCCAACAACGCCTTCGACGTGGTGGGCCGCTTTCTCCACATGAAGATCGACCCCTACAGCTTTGTCTCTTCCGTGAACTGTATCCTCGCCCAGAGGCTGGTCAGGCTTCTTTGCGAAAAGTGCAAGGTCCCCGCGAGCTACTCGAAAGAGTTTTTTGACCAGGCCGGTGTTCCCGAGGCCTTCCGGCACGGAACCTTTTATGAACCCTCCGGATGCAAGGAGTGCAACTTCACGGGTTTCTCCGGTCGAACGGCGATCGGCGAGATTCTGGAATTTTCCGATCCCGTTCGGGAGATGGTTCTGGCCAAGAAGCCCCCTTCGGAGATCAAGAGAGAGGCTATGAAGGAAGGGCTGTTGGCCATGAGAATCGAAGGGCTGCAGAAGGTCGCTCAAGGCCTCACAACGTTTAAGGAACTCAACAAGGTGACCTTTGCCGAGGAGGGTGGTGATGTTCTCTAAGCCCAAGAGGGTCGGCTTCAACGGGCAGGAGTTCCTCTTTCGCGACAGAGAGGGGAAGGTCAAGGCTCTCGAGGCCAAGGAGGGCGCGGAAGCGCTCCTTTTCCCCTTTCCGGAAAAGAGGGTGGAGCTTCTCATCGACGAGGACCTCTACCGGCTTGACGTGGGAGAGGCCGACGGCTTCGGCGGACTCTCGGAAGAGGAGAGGAAAAACTACCTGAAATGGAAGGATCTCTCATCCCAGGGGCTCTCGGTCTACCGCTACCACAAGAGGACGGGCCAGCTCTTCCTCTTCAACCTCGATCCCGAAACCAGGAAGGCGTACGAGGTGGCCCTGAAGAACAGAAGAATCTCTGGGGTTAAGCCTTGGCTCTTCCACATCTATGACTCCTTGCGGGGAAGACTCTCTCCACTCTCCCTCCTGGTGATCGGAGAGGGAAGCCGCTCCTTCTTCCTGGCCATCGACAAGGAGGGACCCTTCTTTTACAGGAAGAAGAACCACCTCTCCCTGGAAGAGGTCGAAGAGGAGACCGAAACAACCCTCAACTTCCTGGAACAAAGGTTTCACATATCTCTGGAGAGGGTTTTCACCAACCTTCCCTTCGCTTCCAGGGAGGTTGAGGCTCTGCCAGCCAACCTCTGGGAGGGTTCTCTATGATCGGAGAAGGACGTCTTCCCCTCTGGGGTGTTGATTTTCAGGAGTCGATCCGCCGGGAAGAGAGGAAAAGGCTCACCCTTCTCACCCTCGTCGCCACCGTCACAATCCTCTTCCTCATCACCCTTCTGTCGGGTCTCTTCTGGTCTCTCAAGGGGAAGGCCCTCTCGGGTCGGGAGGATTCTCTGAAGAGGGAGATCGGGGAGCTGGAAAGCCATAGGAACCGTATCGAAACGGGGATCGCCGCCTTGGGGAAGACCCATGGGCCTTCCCTCGCCCTCCTGAACGGGGCTATCGAGAAGAAGGCATTCCCACTGGACAAAGAGCTTCGGGCTCTCAGGGAGAACCCCTACGGTGTCGGGATCGTCACCTTG
Source organism: Acidobacteriota bacterium (assembly GCA_023621955.1). Classification (GTDB taxonomy): domain Bacteria; phylum Acidobacteriota; class Aminicenantia; order JAMOAD01; family JAMOAD01; genus JAMOAD01. Next base: position 1,382 of record JAMOAD010000138.1, on the reverse strand, counting down.
AACTTCTCCACCGTGGACATCATGGAAGTGGAGGTCTCCTCCTCCAGCCTCGACGGGTTGATGAACTTTGCCCAGAGCCTTGAAAAGAGAGGCTATCGAGTCTCCATAACCGGAGAGAACAAAGATGGGGCCCTTTACAACCAGGATTGGAGACTCGAAAAGGGGGTGACACCGTGAAGATCTCCTCCCGTGAGGCCACGGCCCTGTTGGTCCTGCTCCACATCCTCCTGCCGGTGCTCTTCGTCACCCAGATTCTCCCCCTGAGAAGGGAGAACGCTCTTCGTGAGGAGAGGATCGCCCAGGCGGGTCTTCGCCGTGAAACACTGAAGAGAAGCCTTGCGCAGGGACAGAAGGAGTCTGAGAAGTGGGCCCTGACACTTCAACAGCTGGGTCTCTTGGAGAGGGATTACCTCCTCCCCCTGAAGGAGCGTTCCAGGCTCCGCTTCCGTATGGAGGAGCTCCTCTTTCGGGCCGGGGTCTCCCCTCTCCGGGAGAACGTCTCCTTAGAGAAAGGGGCCAACTACTCTCTCCTTCGGTTGAGCTTTGAAACCACCGTGGACGAAAACCTTCTCCAGCTTTTAACGGTTGTGCGGGAGGCTCCTTTCCTCGTTTATGCGGAAAGGGTCAACCTGAAAAACGGCGGAGCCTCACCGACGAACGTTGTCCTCTGCGGGGTGATGAAGAGATGAAGAGAGCCGCGACGCTTCTGTTCCTGTTCTGTTTTACAGCCCTTGGGGCAGAGGAGTCTTTTCTCAAACTCTCTCTGCTGAAGAAGATCATCAAGCCGGGAGTCAAAGGGGGAGCCATGACCGTGGGCACTCCGGTTCAGCCTCTTTCGACTCTATCCATGGGGCCCGCGGCGAAGAAGGCGGAGGAGCCTCCTCCTCCCCCTCCTCCCCCTCCGACAGAGGTTGTCGGCGTGATTCTGGCCGCCGATCCCTCCCTCAGGGGGGCCTTGGTCCTCTTCCGAGGGGAGGAGTTCTTTTTGAAGATCGGGGAAAAGAGTGAAAACGGCCTGATCAAAGTGATATCCATAGAGGAGAAGGAGGTCGTCGTCGAGACTCCTGAAGGACGCCAGACCCTAGAGGTGAAGGATGAGATATAAACTCTTTTTCGGGACCCTGTTTCCGGTAGCCATGGCCCTGTTCGCTTTCGGTTGCGCCTTTCCCCCATCGGAGGTTAAGAGCGCCGATCAGGCCTATGTGAACGGCGATTACGAGGCCGCCTACCGTTACTACCTCAAAGCTTGGGAGAAGCACCCCGGAGAGGAGTCGTACCGTTTGGGCGTCGTCAAGGCCCGTTCCTCCCTCCTCTTCTACTACCTCAACATGGCGCGTACATCCTGGCAGAACGGTCAGGGGGAGAAGGGAAAGGAGTACATC
>JAMOAD010000189.1 GCA_023621955.1 Acidobacteriota bacterium | reverse complement strand
AACCTTCTGATCTACCTCTGATCCTCCTGAGGGAGGAAGGGGGCGTTCTCGGCGGAGGAGGGGAGGGGGGATGGCCTCCACTGTTCTCAGTTGTACCTTCGAAGGGATCGAATCTGTTGCGGTTTCCATTGAGGCGGACCTCTCCAAGGGGTTACCCGCCTTTCAGATCGTCGGGCTTCCGGAACAAGCGGTCCGGGAGAGCCGGGAGAGGGTCCATACGGTTCTGAAGAACCGAGGTTGGTCCCTTCCTCTACCCAAGATACTGGTGAATCTCGCGCCGGCGGACCTGAAGAAGGGGGGGAGCCACTACGATCTTCCCATCGCCTTGGCCCTCCTCGTGGAGGGGGGAAGGCTGGATGCCCAGAGGGTCAACACCGCGCTCATCCTGGGGGAACTCTCCCTGGAGGGGGAGATCCGGGGAGTCTCGGGGGTCCTCTCCGCCGCCCTCCTGGCCAAGAGCCTCCAGAGGGTGCTGGTCATCCCCTGGGAGAACAGGCACGAGGCCTCCTTGGTGGAGGGGGTGACGGTGGTCCCCTTGAGAAGCGCTTCGGAGGCGGTATCCTATTTTAACGGGGAGTATCTCCCTTCCCCGGTTGAGGCCTTGCCCTGGCAACCCGAGGAGGGGGAGGAGGATTTCGCGGAGGTGGCGGGTCAGTACAGGGCCAAACGGGCTCTGGAGGTGTGCGCCGCGGGAGGGCACAACCTTCTGATGGTGGGACCTCCTGGGGCCGGTAAGTCGATGCTGGCCCGAAGAATCCCCACCGTTCTTCCCCGGATGAGCCGGGAGGAGATCATCGAAACGACGCGGATCTACAGCGCCGCAGGGCTCTTGGAGCGGGGAGGATACATCAGGAAAAGGCCCTTCAGGGCTCCCCACCATACGGTCTCCGACGTGGGGCTCATCGGCGGAGGACAATCGGTTCGGCCGGGGGAGATCAGCCTCGCCCACCACGGCGTTCTCTTCCTCGACGAACTCTCGGAGTTTCGGCGTTCCACCCTCGAAGTCCTGCGCCAGCCCTTGGAAGATAAGTTCGTCAGCATCGTGCGAGCCTCCTCGAGGGTGATCTTTCCCTGCCGCTTCATCCTGGTCGGGGCCATGAACCCTCCCAGCGAATCGCTTTTCGGCTCTCCCAGCCCTCTCCTTTGGGGACGTCGCTTCTCTTCAAGGCTCTCCAAACCCCTCCTGGACCGGATTGACATCGTCCTCGAAGTCCCCCGTGTCGAGGTCAGGGAGCTGAGGGGGACGGTGGGAAGGGAGAGCTCCCAGAGAATCCGTGAGCGGGTCGAGAGGGCGAGGGAGATCCAGCGGGAGCGTTTTGGTACCCCTCTGAAGGGGAACGGAGAGATGGGGAAGCGGGAGCTGAGACTCTACGCACCTCTGGGGACGAAGGAGGAGTTGCTCCTCCAGGAAACGGTGGAAAAGTACCGTTTGACCGCCAGGAGCTACGACAAGATCATCCGTTTAGCCAGAACCGTGGCGGATCTAGAGGGGGAAGAGAGGATCGGCGAAAACCACCTTGCAGAGGCTCTCCAATACCGTCTGTACGAGGAGAGCCTCTTCTGTTGAAGGGGTTGTTTACTCTCCGTTCTTCTTGAGGGCGTCTGCGAAGAGATCCCCCATGGTGGTCTTGCGGGAGGCGCGGGCCTCCTCAACCACCTGACGGCTCATCTTCACATCGTCTTCTTCCGCGGGAGCGGGCTTCTCGATAGAGAGGGAGAGCCTGCGGCTGGTAAGGTCCATTTCCTGAAGCTGAACGGATACCTCTTGGCCGATCGCGAGAACCTCTTTGGGGTGAGAGACCCTCTTCTCCGTTCCCATACGGGAGACATGGAGCAGGCCTTCCACTCCGGGGATCAGCTGAACGAAGGCGCCGAATTTCTCCATTCGGACGACCTTGCCGGGGAGGAAGTCGCCGACCTTAAAACGGTGGGAGAAATCATCCCAGGGGTCTTCCTGGAGGGCCTTGATGCTGAGGGAGAGACGTCTCTCTTCGGGACGGATCTCTTTGATCAGGACCTTGACCTGCTGACCGACGGTTAAGAAGTCGGAGGCCTTGGAAACCTTCTGGTGAGAGATTTCGGAGACATGGACCAACCCCTCGACTCCGCCGATATCCACGAAGGCGCCGTAGTCTTTCAGGGAGGTGACTTTCCCCTCTTTTTCGTCGCCTTTCTGAAGGGTCTTCCAAACCTCTTCTTCCAGGCGCTTCTCTTCCTGGACAAGAAGCTCTCTGCGGCTGACCACGATATTCCGGCCCATCTCTTCGAACTGGGTGATCAGGAAGGGGTAAGACCGGCCGATGTGGGACTGAGGATCCTGGCAGTAGCCTCTCTCCATCTGAGAGAAAGGACAGTAGGCTCTCATCCCCATCATGGTGATTTCGAATCCGCCCTTGTTGGTGCCTTTGACTTTTCCATCAACGGCCATGTGAGCTTCGAAGGCCTCTTTCAACGTGTTCAAAGTGGCGTTCTTGGTGCTGTCACCGGTGTCGGCGAGCATTGTCGGACGACGGGAGCAGGTGAAGAGGGAGTCTCTGAAAGACGTGGGGTAAACGGTGATGCTCTCGCCGGCGAGAAGGGCCTTTTGGTCCTCTTCGGTGAGTTCAATCTTGGAGATGACGCCTTCGAAACGCTGGCCCAGGTCCAGGTAGAAGGAATCTTTGGCTTTGGAGATCAGCTTGGCTTCGACTCTTTCGCCAAGGTTAATTCGGCTCCTCTTTTGAAAGGTGGCCTCTGCGGCCTGGAGCCAGTCCTGGGACGGATTCTCGTTGTTTTTCATCGGTATTCGACCTCTTATAAGAGTGGGAAAACGTAAGGGGTGATTCTATTACGAGAAGCCTCTCTTGTCAACCTTGGAGGCGCCCCTTCTTCATCGGTGGATGGGTGGCCTCTCCTCTCCCCTTGAGCCCACACCGTTCCTCTGACGGAGGAAGGGCCGGGGAAAGGTGAAAGGGGAGGAGAAAAAAAACGGCGAAGGGCTCGGAAAACCTTCTTCTCCGCGCCCCTCCCTGTCGATCTCCTCCCCCTGGGAAGAAAAATAACTCTTTTGTCTCGACTTTTTCCCCAAAATCCTCTATCATTGCGCGGGTTTTCGATGGCTAGGCCCGATGGTCCCCGGCCGTTGCCGGACGGGTTGAGCCTCCGCTGAAGAACCGTTTAGGCCTTGAGGGGTGTGAACATGCGCCGGGACGATGTCAAGAAGGTTCTCATCGTAGGGTCCGGTCCGATCGTGATCGGGCAAGCCTGTGAGTTCGATTATTCCGGAACCCAGGCGTGTAAAGCGCTTCGTGAGTTGGGTTACTCCGTTGTCTTGGTCAACTCCAACCCCGCCACCATCATGACCGATCCGGCCATGGCGGATGCCACCTACGTGGAACCCCTCAACAGGGAGCACCTACGTGGAACCCCTCAACAGGGAGCGGCTGGAGGAGATCATCGCCCTGGAGAGGCCGGACGCCCTTCTTCCCAACCTCGGCGGTCAGACCGGGCTCAACATGGCCCAGACCCTCCATAAGGCGGGGATCTTGAAGCAGTACGGCGTGAGGGTCATCGGGGTGAACCTGGAGGCCATCGAGAGCGGAGAGGACCGGGAGCTCTTCAAGAAGACCATGGCGGGGCTGGGGATCGCCACCCCCCGCTCCGGGATCGCCGCCTCCATCGACGAGGCCGAAAGAATCGCCTGTGAGCTCGGCTTTCCCGTCATCGTCCGCCCCGCCTACACCATGGGTGGATCCGGGGGAGGGTTCGCCTATAACCGGGAGGAGCTGGTTACCATCGCCGGCCGCGGCCTGAGCCTCTCTATGACCCGTCAGCTCCTGATCGAGGAGTCGATTCTCGGGTGGGAGGAGTTGGAGGTGGAGGTCGTACGGGATGAGAAGAACCGGATGGTCTCGGTCTGTTTCATCGAAAACATTGATCCCGTGGGCATCCATACGGGAGACTCCTTCTGCGTGGCCCCCATGCTGACCGTCGACCCGGCCTTGGTCAAGAGACTGGAAACCATGGCCTTCCGGATCGTGGAGACCATCGGGATCGTCGGGGGAACCAATGTCCAGTTCGCCCACGATCCCGGGAGCGGCCGGGTTGTGATCATCGAGATCAACCCACGGACATCCCGCTCCTCCGCCCTCGCCTCCAAGGCGACGGGTTTCCCCATCGCCCTGATCTCCGCCAAACTCGCCGCAGGCCTCACCCTGGACGAGATCCCCTACTGGAGGGAGGGGACCCTGGACAGGTATACCCCTTCCGGGGAGTATGTGGTGCTCAAGTTTGCGCGGTGGGCCTTCGAGAAGTTCCGGGGTGTGGAGAACAGGATTGGGACCCAGATGAAGGCCGTAGGGGAGGTCATGTCCATCGGGAAGAGCTACAAGGAGGCTCTGCAGAAGGCGGTCAGGAGCCTGGAAATCGGCCGCTACGGCCTGGGCTTCGCCGCCGGCTACAACGACAAGAGTCTACCGGAGCTTCTGGAGGCCCTGAAGACCCCCGGCAGCGACACCCACTTCCTCATCTACGAGGCTCTCAGGAAGGGGGCCTCTCCGGAACGGGTCAGCGCCATCACCTCGATCAAACTCTGGTACCTTCGGCAGATGAAGGAGCTCGTGGACCTGGAAGAGGAGATCCTCGCCTACCGAGGGGGAACCTTGCCGGACGACCTTCTGCTCAGGGCCAAGAGGGATGGCTTCTCCGACAGGTACCTCGCCCAGATCCTCGATCTGACCGAGAAGGGGCTTCGGGAGCGGCGGGAGGCGTTGGGACTCGTGGAGGGATGGCATGCGGTTCCCGTCAGCGGAGTCGAGGGGAAGGCCTACTACTTCTCCTCCTACGCCTCCGCGGATACCCTGAAGTTGGAGCCCGGCGGAAAGAGGGTCATGATCCTCGGCGGAGGGCCGAACCGGATCGGCCAGGGAATCGAGTTCGATTACTGCTGTGTCCACGCGGCCATGGCGCTCAGAAACATGGGCTACGAGACGATCATGGTGAACTGCAACCCCGAGACGGTCTCCACCGACTACGATACCTCGGACAGGCTCTACTTCGAACCCTTGACCGTGGAAGATGTCCTGCAGATCTATCGTAAGGAGAACCCTCTCGGGGTGATCGTCCAGTTCGGAGGTCAGACGCCCCTCAACATCGCCCGGGAGCTCTCCGAGGCAGGGGTGAGGATCCTGGGAACCTCCATCGATTCCATCGATATGGCGGAGGATCGGGACCTCTTCCGCCGGAAGATGGAGCGTCTGGGGATTCCCATGCCCGAGTCCGGGATGGCCGCGGAGATCGACGAGGCCCTCGACGTGGCGGCTCGGATCGGCTACCCCCTCATGGTCCGCCCCTCCTTTGTCCTCGGGGGTCGTGGAATGGCGGTCCTCTACGACGAGAAGATGCTTCGGGAGTATGTGGCCGCCGCCGTCGGCGTCACCCCCGACCGTCCCCTGCTCCTGGACAGGTTCCTCCACAACGCCATGGAGTGCGAGGCCGATGCGGTCAGCGACGGCGTGGATGTCTACATCCCTTCGGTGATGGAGCACATCGAACAGGCGGGGGTCCACTCCGGGGATTCCGCCTGCCTGATCCCTCCCCAGGGGATCGGGGAGGAGAACCTCGAGAAGATCCGGCTCTACACCAAGACCATCGCCCATGAGCTGGGGGTCTGCGGCCTGATGAACGTTCAGTACGCCATCGAGGAGGGAAGGATCTACGTGCTGGAGGCGAATCCCAGGGCCTCCAGGACGGTCCCCCTGGTCTCCAAGGTCTGTGGAATCTCCCTGGCCGCCATGGCCACCGAGGTGATGCTGGGGAGAAGGCTCAGGGAGATGAGCCTTCCCCAAGGGGAGGTTTCCTACGTGGGGGTGAAACAGCCGGTCTTCCCCTTCGACAAGTTCCCCGAGGTCGATCCGGTCCTGGGGCCGGAGATGCGCTCCACCGGCGAGGTCCTGGGAATGGCCGACAACTTGGGCTTAGCCTTCTTCAAGGCCCAGGAGGGGGCGGGCGCCAGGCTCCCGCGGTCGGGAGCGGTTCTGGTCAGCCTCTCCGAGAAGCCCGAGGAGGCGGTCCTGGTGGCGGAAGAGTTCTACCGTTTGGGCTTTAAGCTCTACGGAACCGAGGGGACCGCCTCCTTCCTCTCCCTCCGGGGGGTGCCCACGGAGAGGGTGGACAAGATCAACCAGGGGCGTCCCAACGTCTTGGACCTGATCGTGAACAGGGAGGTCTCCCTGGTCATCAACACCCCCTCTCCCCGGAGAGACTCCTTGGCCGACGATGCCTCGATCCGGAAGGCGGCCATCAAGTACGGGGTTCCCTACATGACGACCCTGGCGGCCGCTCACGCCTCGGCCTTAGGAATCGCCGCGGCCCGCCGTGGGGGAGGGGGGGTGAGATCCCTTCAGGAGTACCATCGGGAGCTGAAGTAGCCCCTCAGAGAGCCTCGGGCCGTGAGAGAAGGCGGCGGAGACTCTCCAGGTTCCGGACCGCCCCGCCCCGGTAGTGGTTGTTCCCGGCGATGAAGACCTTGGAGAGGTTCCGGGGGAGGCTCCTGATCTTCAGGGCGATCTCCTCCAGCTCCCGGAGGCTGTAGTCGTAGTCGTACCGGCTGTCCCGTCCCTCCCCGGAGAACCAGGAGGAGGCGTTGCGGCCGTGGAGCCGGAAGTAGGCGGCCCCCTTCCCCGTGGCGTAGTCGGTGAGGGGAGGGTTGAGGGAGAGGTCGGGAAGGTCGACGTTGGTCCAGATCCACTCCCGGGAGCGGAAGAGGTCGAGGACCTCCGGACGCTCCCAGCTCCTGTGCCTGAACTCCACCGCTAGTGTCTGGCCCGGGAAGAGCTCTGCGGTTCGGGTGAGCCGGAGCGCGTTCTCCCGGCTCCAAGAAAAACTGTAGGGGAACTGGAGGAGGAGGCCGGCGAGACGCCCGGATTCGGCCAGAGGAGAGATCCCCTCCAGGAAGAGGCCGGCCTGGCTCGGGTCGAAGGGCCCTTCATGGGAAAAGCTCTTGTGAAGTTTGACCCAGAAGAGGAAGCTCTTCAGGGGACGGGTCTGTTCGACCCAACCTTGACAAAGGGAGGGCGTCGGAATCCGGTAGAAGGTGGTGTTCACCTCCACGAAGTCAAAGCGGTCAGCTATGAAGAGAAGGGGCGAGAAGCCTCGGGGTTTGGGGTTGGGGTAGACGGTTCCCTTCCAGTCGGGGTGCTCCATCCACAGGGGCCGTAGAGGTAGGGGCTCTCCATCAGGTGAGGCCCAGCGCGGCGGCCTCGTTCTCCATCCTCTCCCGGAGGGCGTCGGCCAGAAGGAAGGCCTGCTCGTAGGGTTGAGGCTTGGTCAGGTCGACCCCCGCCTCCCTCAGGAGCCTGAGGGGGTAGTCTCTCCCTCCGGACTTGAGAAGGCCCAGGTAAGCCTCCCTCTCCTCCTCTCCGCCCTGGAGGATCGACCTCGTAAAGGCCGAGGCGGCGATGTAACCGGTGCTGTACTGGTAGACGTAGAACCGGTAGTAGAAGTGGGGGATTCCCGACCACTCGTGACGGATGAAGTCGCCCACCTCCATCACCCCCCGATCCACTCCGTAGTAGGAGCGGGTGAGCTCCAGGTAGAGGTTGTCCAGGAACTCGGCAGTCAGGGTTCCTCCCTCCTCAACCTTACGGTGGATTTGCAACTCGAAATCGGCGAAGAGGGTCTGGCGGACCACGGTGGCCCGGAACCTCTCCAGCGCCTGGTCCAGCAGGAAGAGCTTGAAGAGGGGAGGGGTCGTGGGGTTCTCCAGGAACCCTTGAAGGAGGAGGGACTCGTTCAGGAGGCTGGCGATCTCCGCCAAGAAGATCGGATACCCCGAGGTGGGCTGGGGCTGGTGTCTGTTGGCCAGGGAGGAGTGGAGGGCGTGACCCAACTCGTGGGCCATGGTGGAGACCGCGTCGAACTCCCCGGAGAAGTTGAGCAGGACGTAGGGGTGGTGGTCGTAGACCGAACCGTTACAGTAGGCTCCGGAACGTTTGTTCTTGTTGGGGTAGCGGTCCATCCACCCCTCTTGGAAGGAGGATTTCAGGAGGGTGGTGTACTCATCTCCCAGGGGGGCCATGGAGCCGACCACCATCTCCCGGGCCTTCTCCCAGGAGAAGACCATCTCGGCTTGGGGCACCGCAGAGGCGTAAAGATCCTCGTAACGGAGGCCTTCAAGCTTCAGCAGGCGTTGTTTCAGCCCGAGGTACCGGTCCAGGACGGGGAGGTTCTTCTTCACCGATTCGATCAGCCGGGAGTAGACTTTCCTATCGATGGCGTTGGAAAAGAGGGCCTCCTCGAGACAACCGGGGAAGCGTCTTGCCCTGGCCTCAAAGAGATGGTGCTTGACAGCTCCGTCCAGGAGGGAGGCGAAGGTATTGCGGAAACGCCCCCGGTTCTCCCAGTAGCCGCCCATGGCGCGGATTCGGTTCTCCCTCTCCTTGTCCCCCCTGTAACGGAGGTAGGCTCCATGGGTGAGGGGGAGGGTCGTCCCGTCCACCAGGGTGAGGGAGGAGGGGGGGATCTCCACGTCGTTGAGCTGTTCGGCCGCCTTCTCCGGGGTCTCCGAGAAGAGGTGGGCCGAGGAGAGAAGCCTCTCCTGGGGTGTGGAGAGGATGTGGGGGGCTCGGCGGAAGAGGTCCTCCAACATGTGCTTGTAGGGGGCAAGGGCGGGAGTCTCTTCGAGGTAACCTTGGACTCTCCCCTTTCCCGTTCTCAGGAGGGCCGGCTCCAGGAAGGCCATGGTGGTGCTCCAGAGGGTCGCCAGGGTCTCCGCCGCCCCTTGGGCCTCCCGGGACTTCGGCTCCGCCAGGTCGGTGTCCGATTGAAAGTGGGCGTAGGCGTATACCCTCTCGAACCGTTTCTCTAAGGCTGTCAACGCCTCCAGGTAGGCGGCAAGGGCCTTCCCTGAGAGGTTCCATCCCGCCGGGGGAGGGGCGAAGGAGAGGATGGACTTCTCAAGAAGCCTCCTCTCCTCCTCCCAATCCTTCCATGAAGGGAAGAGCTCTTCGATGCGCCACTTCCAGGAGTCGGGAATCTCCCGCCTCTCCCTCTCGGTCAAGGCGGTGAACTCTTCACGCTTGAGGGGTTCTTGAACAGAAGGGCTCTCTCTCTTCACGGTCGGTGCTTCCTCCTTCAGGGGTGAACCCTGGTGCCCTCGGTTCCGTCCAGGGCCTCGGCGATGTGGAGCGAGTCGGTGATGATGGCGGTTCCGCCAGTCTTTCTGGCGAACTCCACGGCCGCTTCGATCTTGGGACCCATGGACCCGGGAGGGAAGTGCCCCTGCCGGTAGTACTCCTCCATCTCATGGGCGGAGATGTCCAGAAGCTTCTTCTCTTCGGGCTTCCCGAAGTTGATGCACACGTGGGGAACTCCGGTGAGAAGGAAGAAATGGGTCGCCTCGACGTCCAAGGCCAGGAGGCAGGAGGTGCGGTCCTTGTCGATAACGGCGTCCACCAACTCGAAGGTGTTGTCACCCTTCCGGATGACCGGAATGCCCCCTCCTCCACCGGCGATGATCACGTTGGCGGTCTTGAAGGCATCGCGGATGGTTGGTCCTGCGAAGATCTTGATGGGTTGGGGGGAGGGAACGACCCGACGGTACCCACGGCCGGAATCCTCTTTGACGATCCAATCCGGGAAGGTATGGGAGAGCTCCTTGGCCTCCTCTTCGGTGTAGAAGGGTCCCACCGGTTTGGTGGGGTTGTTGAAGGCCGGGTCGTCTCCGCCCACCTCGACCTGGCTGACGATGGTCAAGACTTCCAGGTCCGGCTTCTCCTTGTTTATGGTGTTGATGATGGCCAACTCCAGAAGGGTCCCAATCTCCGCTTGGGTAACCGCGTCGCAGAGGGCGAGGTTCAGGGGCGGGAGGTTCTCCTTCATGCCGGCCAGTTGTTTCAGGTATGAGACTCCTACCTGGGGGCCGTTTCCATGAACGACGACTACGTGAAACTTCCGTTGAACGAGGATACGGATCAGTTCAGCGGCCTGGTAGGCTCGCTTCATCTGCTCTTCAAGAGGGCTGCGGCCGTCGGAAAGGGCGTTTCCGCCGATAGCGACCACGGCGATCTTCTGTCTCTCCATGAGGTGTCATCTCCTTGTGAAGCGTATTTGGGCAGAAAAAAATAAAAAACTATTATATCAAAAAAGGCCTGTAGAGGGCAAGGAAGAGCCGTAAGCGCGGGGGAGGCGGGGTCGGAGCCCTTTCTTTTGACAAGGAAGTTTCGCTTTGGTATGATCTCGCCAATCTTAAATGGTAACTACCGATGGGAGGTATCCCGAATGTCGTTAAGCACTCTCTTTCTTCTCGCCCCTCTGGGTTCGATGATGGCCCTTGTCTTCGCTTTCTACTTCTACAAGGACATGGTCCGGAAAGACCCGGGGACGCCGGAGATGCAGAAGATCGCCGGCTACGTGAAAAAGGGCGCCCTGGCCTATCTGAAGCGCCAGTATAAGGTCGTCTCTATCGTCTTCGTCGTTGTCTTCTTCATCTTCGCCTTCATGGCCTACGTCCTGGGCACCCAGAACGGGTGGGTCCCCTTCGCCTTCCTGACCGGGGGCTTCTTCTCCGGTTTGGCCGGCTTCCTGGGGATGTGGACGGCCACGTCGGCCTCCAACCGGACCACCGCGGGCGCCAAGCATTCGCTGAACAAGGGCCTTCAGGTCGCCTTCCGCTCGGGAGCTGTCATGGGACTGGTTGTCGTGGGCTTGGCGCTTCTGGACATCTCTCTCTGGTTCGTCATCCTGCGCCACTTCATCCCCGACAGCGCCGAACAGCTTGCGGTGATCACCACCACCATGCTCACCTTCGGCATGGGTGCCTCCCTGCAGGCCCTCTTCGCCAGGGTTGGCGGCGGAATCTTCACCAAGGCCGCCGATGTCGGAGCCGATCTGGTTGGGAAGGTTGAGGCGGGAATCCCCGAAGACGATCCCCGCAACCCCGCCACCGTCGCCGATAACGTCGGCGACAACGTCGGCGACGTCGCCGGTATGGGCGCAGACCTCTACGAATCCTACGCCGGATCGATCCTGGCCACCACGGCCCTCGGCGTGGCCGCCGGGTACGGCTTGGGCGGAGTCCTGGCCCCCATGGTCATCTCGGGAGTGGGCGTCCTCTTCTCGATCCTGGGCGTCTTCCTGGTCCGCTCCGGAGAGGAGGCTAACCAGAGCGTCCTTCTCAAGGCCCTGGCCAGAGGGGTGAACGCCAGCACCTTCCTCACCCTGGTCGCCTCCTTCTTCGTCCTCTACCTCTTCAGAGACTCCTTTCAGGGTCGGTACATCGGCCTCTTCGGCTCGGTCGTCACCGGGTTGATCGCAGGGTGGCTCATCGGCAAGGTGACAGAGTACTACACCTCTCAGGCCTACAAACCCACCATGGAGATCGCGGAACAGTCCCTTACCGGCCCCGCCACGGTGATCATCGCCGGAATCGCCAACGGGATGCAATCCACGGGTTGGCCCGTCCTGATCATCGGCGTGGGAATCCTCCTCAGCTACGCCTTGGCCGGCGGCTACAGCAACCACCCCAACGCCATGAACCTGGGTCTCTACGGAATCAGCTTCGCCTCCGTGGGGATGCTCTCAACCCTGGGGATCACCCTGGCCACAGACGCCTACGGCCCCATCGCCGATAACGCCGGAGGCAACGCCGAGATGACCCACCAAGACGCGGGAGTGCGGCAGAGAACGGACGCCTTGGACGCCCTGGGAAACACCACCGCCGCCACCGGCAAGGGCTTCGCCATCGGTTCCGCCGCCTTGACCGCCATGGCCTTGTTGGCCGCCTACATGGAGGAGATCAAGATCGGCTTCCTTCATGCCGGAATCAACACGATCACCGTGAACGGAGTCGTGAAACCGATCTTTCAGACCAACATTCGAGACTGGCTCCTCTATTACGATATCACCCTCATGAACCCGAAGGTCCTGGTGGGCTTCTTCTTTGGGGCCATGTTGACCTTCGTCTTCTGTTCCATGGCCTTGAAGGCGGTGGGGAGAGCCGCTGGCAAGATGGTCGAGGAGGTCCGGCGCCAGTTCCGGGAGATCCTCGGCATCATGGAGGGGAAGGCGGAGCCCGATTACGAACGTTGCGTCGAGATCAGCACCCTTGCCGCCCAGCATGAGATGGTGGTTCCCTCCCTCATGGCGATCGCCGTTCCCATCGCCACGGGGCTTCTCCTCGGCCCGGCCGGAGTCATGGGCCTGTTGGCCGGCGGTCTCACCACGGGCTTTATCACCGCCGTCTTCCTGAACAACTCCGGCGGAAGCTGGGACAACGCTAAGAAGTTTATAGAAGAGGGGAACCACGGCGGGAAAAAGCTTCCCGATGGCACCAAGAACCCCAACCACGGCGCCGCGGTCATCGGCGACACCGTGGGGGATCCCTTCAAGGACACCTCGGGTCCCTCTCTCAACATCCTGATCAAGCTCATGTCCATGGTGGCGGTCGTCTTCGCCGGGCTGATCGTCAAGTACGGTGACCTGCTCCAACGTTTGATCGACCACTTTTCGAAATAGAGACTCCCCCTCTCGAGGGGAAGGGCGGCGGGAGGTAACCTCCCGCCGCCCTTTTTTTCTCCTAGGGACACTCCCTTTTTCCCGATCTCCTAGGGACACTCCCTTTTTCCCGATCTCCTAGGGACACTCCCTTTTTCCCGATCTCCTAGGGACACTCCCTTTTTCCCGATC
>JAMOAD010000165.1 GCA_023621955.1 Acidobacteriota bacterium | reverse complement strand
CGGTGGCGATACTCTTGGGCTGAGGGGTCAAAGCCCAGCCGAAGTTCACGAAACCTGTTCCCGAGGCCATCCCTCCCTGGGTCGGCGTGTCGATGGCGCCGAAGGGAGAGGTGTTGGTACTGTTTCGGGAGGTGATTCTCCTCGAACCGATCAGGACGTTGTTCCCCTCCTTATCGAAGGCGTAGGCGTAAATGGTGAAGCTATCGTTCATCCCCTGGTTGGGGAGTCCGTAGGTGAGGAGCATGAAGCCCCACCCGGCCCTCCCGGAGAAGGGGGCGTTGGGGTAGGTGGACTCCACGTCCGGTCTGGCCCCCTCGATGATGGTGGCGTTTCCGAGGAAGACGTTTCCGCTCTCCGTGGAGGAGGGGGAGCGGTAGATCTTTACGGATGTCACCTCCACGTCATCCAGGGCCCAGCCAGCGACGGGGATGCTACCGTAGACCGTGGAGTTGTCCGTAGGGGTGTCGAAGAACCCGTAGGGTACCTTCGTCGCGGTGGCGGCGTAAACGGTCAGAGTGACCGCCACGTTGGAACCGCTCCCCAAGCCGCCGGAAGCGGCCACCGTCACGTTTCCCCTGTAGGTTCCCGGAGCGAGAGTCCCGGGAAGGACTCCCACGTTGAAGATGCTCGTCCCGGTACCCGAAGGAGGGGAGAGGGTGATCCAGCTCTGGTCGGCGGTAGCCGTCCAGTTCAGCGTCCCTCCTCCGGCGTTGAAAACGATCAACGGCTGGGCGGAGGTAACGGCGCCGGTAACGGCGCCGAAGGCGAGGGTTCCCTTGGAAACGCCGACGATAGGCGTCGTGTCGTCGTAGAGGTAGAAGGAGGCGTCGCTGGTGTCGGAGAGGGAATTCTCGGAAGCGATCACCTTCACCGAGTAGAGCCCCGACGCCGCTTGACCTGTGGCGAGGTTTCCCGCGGTCCAGGCGTAGCTCTTCACCGAAGAGGCGAGTCCCTGAACGATGGTCCCCACCTTCGAGCCGTTCTGGTAGAGCTCAAGGTCGATGGTTCCGGAGAGTCCCGAAGAGGTCCACGTGATCGTCTTGCTCTGACCGATCTTCCAAGTCTCCCCTCCGTTGGGGGAGGTGAGTTGGAGGGCCGCCGGAGAGGTCACCGGGAGAACCCCCAGCTTCAGCTGGCCCGTGCTCCCCCTCCAGAGAATGTAGAGAGCCGAAGAGGTCATGGCCAAGGAGGGTTTGATCGCCTGGGACATCCCGGCGGAGGCATCCAGAGTCACCTTGCTCCAGACACCGTCGCTCAGCGTGGAGAGGTAGACGAAACTGGAGGAAGAGTAGTCGGAGAAGGCCACGTAAACCTTTCCCGAGGCATCCGCCGCCACCGCCGGCCATACGTCGTAGTCGGTCTTCAGGTCGCCCATGCTGGGCCTGGTAGGAGTGGAGAAGGTTCCTCCGGCGGGTTTGTAGGAGTAATCGATGGTTACGCTGTTCCGAGTGGTCCAGGTGGCGATGGGACGGTGGACCCTCCCGGTGGAATCGACGAAAAGGTCGCCGAAGGCGTTGGCCTGAACGTCCGAAGCCTTGGGGATCTTTTCCGTGGAGACCTGGTCGAGAGTCTTGCCGGAGGGGGCGTACCTGTAGAGAGAGGGGGACCAGTGAGTCCTCCAGCTGGCGTGGACGCCGCCGTTCCTGTCGGCGAAGAGGGAAACGTCCCTGTACTCACTGGTCGGGTTCGGAGTCAGATCCACCGGGCTTGTCCAACCCGCGCCCACCGCCTTGCGGATATAACGGATAGGAGTCTTGTCGTTGGAGGTGTTCCACCACTGGTAGAGGACGTGGACCGTTCCCGCCGTATCGACCGCCGCCATGGGGGCCTCGTGGAGATGGCTGGCCACGGAGGCGGAGGCCACCTCCCTCTGCCATCCCCCGGTAGCGCCCTTCCAGACGTGGAGGGTACTCGTGGTGGAGCCCGTGCTGCGGTAGACCGCGTGGATCGAGCTTCCGTCGGGCTGAACCGCCAGGCGGGGACGGGTGAAATAGGTGGAGACGCTGTCCTGAACAACCGTCTCCTGACCGGTCACCTGGTTGTTGACGATCTTCCCGTAGTAGAGACACCCCCCGGAGTACCAGAGGACATGAACCGTTCCGGTGGAATCGGAGGCGATATCCGCCGTCGCGCCGCTCACGCTGAGGGTATAGACGGATTGGGCCCGCCCCGGCAGAGAGCAGAGAAGCAGGCTGAAGAAGAGGACCGCCGAAAGGAAGAATCCCCCTCGACGCTCACGGCTGTAAAGGAATCGGCTCATTCTTTTCTCCTCAAAGTCGTTTTTTTGAACATTCCCTTTCGAATCC
>JAMOAD010000121.1 GCA_023621955.1 Acidobacteriota bacterium | reverse complement strand
GGCGGCGGAAGCTCTGCCTTCCGCCGCCCCTCTCCCGAAGGGATCTTACTTCTCCCTGATAAAACCCCGCTTCTTAAGCAGAGGCTCGATGCCGGGCTCGTGGCCCCTGAACTTGACGTACTGTTTCAGGAGGTCAGCGGTGCCGTACTTCTCCAGGATGTTCTTTCTGAAAGAGGTCGCCGTCGCTTTATCGAAGACGCCCTTCTCCTGAAAGGCCTCGAACGCGTCGCTGTCGAGCAGCTCCGCCCAGATGTAGACATAGTATCCCGCCGAGTAGCCTCCCGCGAAGATGTGCTGGAAGTAGGTGCTCCTGTACCGGGGAAGGATCTCGGGGATGAGGCCGTACTTGCTCAGAGTCTCTTGTTCGAAACCGCGAACATCGATCTGAGATTCCGGCAGCTCCGTGGTGTGCCACGCCATATCGAGAATCGACGCGGCCAGGTACTCCGTGGAGGCGAAGCCTTGGTTGAAGAAACTGCTCTTGCGAATCTTTTCGATCAGCTCTTCCGGAATGACCTCCCCGCTCTTGTAGTGGCGGGCGTAAAGTTTGAGAAGCTCCGGACGGAAGGCCCAATGCTCCATGATCTGGGAGGGCAGTTCCACTCCGTCACGGGGCACGGAGCGGCTTCCGTAACGACCGTCCGAGAGAAGAGTGGCCAGAGCGTGGCCGAACTCGTGGAAGAAGGTCTCCGTCTCATCGGTGGTCAGGAGGGCCGGAGAGGTGGAGGTCGGAGCCGTGAAGTTACAGACGATAGTCGCCAGAGGGGCGACACGGACTCCTTTCTCGTACCCTTGTCTCCGGAGGGCTCCGGACCAGGCGCCGCTCCTCTTGCTCGCCCGGGGGAAGAAATCCATGAAGAGAAGGCCCACATGGCGTCCATCCCCTTCGGTCACCTCGTAAACCTGGACCTCCGGGTTGTAGACCTGGACACCGGTGACCTTCTTGAACTTCAACCCGTAGAGCTTATCGCAGAGGGTGAAGATCCCCTCCTTGACGTTGTCCAGTTGAAAGTAGGGCCTCAGTTGCTCCTCTTCGAGGGCGTACTTCTCTTTGCGAACCTTCTCGGCATAGTACCACCAGTCCCAGGAGGCGATTCCGAAGCCCCCCTTCTCGCGGTCTACGATGGCCTGCATCTCCTTGACCTCTTCCTTCGCCTGGGCGATGGAGTACTCCCAGAGCCTCTTCAGAAAGGATTCGACGTTCCCGGGGGTCTTGGCCATGTTCGTTTCCAGGACGAGATCGGCGAAGGTGGGTTTCCCGAGGAGCTTCGCCCTCTCCCGACGCAGGACGACGATCTTCTTGATGATCTCCTTGTTGTCGCGGCTGTCGCCGTTATCGCCCCTCATGAAGTAGGCCCGGTGCATCTTCTCTCTCAGTTCCCGGTTCTGGGCGTAGGTCAGGAAGGGGATCAGCGTCGGAATCTGAACGTTGAAGGCCCACTGGTTCTCCTTTCCCATCCCCTTGGCCCTGTAGGAGGCTTGCTCGAGAAAGTTCTCGGGAAGGCCGGCCAGGCTCTCTTTGTTGTCGACGAGCAGTGTGAACCCGTTGGTCTCGGCCAGGAGGTTGTTGGAAAATTGGAGGGAGAGGAGGGAGAGTTCCCCGTTGATCCGTCGGATTCTCTCCTTCCCCTCTTTGTCGAGAAGCGCGCCGTTACGAACGAAGCCCTGGTAGGAGTTTTCCAACAGGAAGAGCTCCTCCGGTGTCAGCTTCAGGCTCCGCCGTTTGTCGTAGACGCTCTTGATCCGGGCGAAGAGTTTCTCATCCAGCTGGACGTTCGAATAGTGGGCGCTCAGGAGAGGAGAGCTCTCCTGGGCGATCCTCTGAAGTTCCGGGCTCGTGTTGGCCCCCTGCAAGGCCCCGAAGACCGAGCTGACCCTCTCAAGGAATTTTCCCGAACCGTCTAAGGCGGCCAAGGTGTTGGCGAAGGTCGGAGCCTGGGGGTTGTCGGTAATCGCCTTGATCTCCAACTCGTGCAGGCGAATTCCCTCCTTCATAGCCGGCAGGAAGTGTTCGTTCTTGATCCGGTCGAAGGGAGGGGTGTCGAAGGGAGTTTTGTACTCTTGGAAGAAGGGGTTGTCCGTCACCCCTTGAGGGTTGTTCTCCACGGCCCCGAGGGGGACGAGGAGAAGGAGGAGCGCCCAGAGCGGAAAGGCGATTCCCGAAAGCTTTCTGGTTTTCATGAAGACTCCTTCTGGTTTAAGTAGGGACTCCCCCTCTACAGGAAGCCCCTCACCCTCTTGTTACGGTTGAAAGTGGAGAAAGTCCCGCGGAAAGGGAGAAGAAGAACCCCGCTCGGGCTAAAAAGCCGAAAGGAAGGTCGCCCTCCCTCAACCCGGCCTCTTCAGGGAAGGCTTGTCAGAAGTTCTTCAGTTTTCCGGGGAACCTCTTGTCCACCCACCGGATCATTCCCGGAAGGAGAGTCAGGTAACCGACCAGGTTTCCCAACAGTCCGATGCAGGCGGCGATACCGATCGACTCCAACCCGGGATGCCGGGCGAAGACCATCCCCGAATAGCCGAGCATCTGGGTGATGGTGACCGTGGTGAGAGGCTCGAAGAGTTCATGTTGAACGGCGCTCAGATCCTTGTTCATCTCATGCCACCGGCGGTAGTAGTGGACGCCGAAGTCCACCCCCATACCCAGGAGGGTCGGAATGACGATCACGTTGAAGAAGTTGAGCTTGAGCCCAAAGAGCGTCATCACCCCCAGGGTCATGATCACCCCCGAGAGGAGAGGAAAGACGATCAGGAGGGTCACCTGAAGGGAACGGGAGTGGAGCAGAATCAGGGCGATCACCCCCAGAACAGTGAAGAAGATCAGCCAAGGCCCTTCGGAGGTGACGATCCAGAGAATCTCCGCAAAGAGCGGTGTCTCCCCTACCGGCCCCTTCACCCCGGCGGGAAGCTTCAGCCCGTATAGTTCCTGGGTGAAGGCCATGGCGTTCTTCCCGTTCTTTCGCTCCTTGTTGGGGTAGATTCCCAGGAGGTACTCCCCCGAATCGTCCTGAGCGACGAGTTTTTCGGAGAGTATAGACGGCAGATCCTGAAGAGTGGCCGGCTCGACCATCTTCCAGTTCTGAAGGTCTTCGGCCCACCGCCTCTTCTCGGGATCCTTGACCTTCTTGACCCATCCTCCCTGGAGTTGGTCCTGAAGCTCGAGAATCTTCTCCTTCCGTAGAGCCGCTTCCGTGGCGGAAGGAGCATAGTCCCTCAGGCTGGTGATCCGTCCTATCTCACTCCCCGGCCTACTCTTCGACTGCTCAAGGACCTTCAACATCTCGTCGAGGCTCTTCTGATCTGGGGCGACATAGAGTGCCGCCGGAGACATAGAGGCCGTATAGACCTTCCGGTGTCTCTCCCCGACAGACTCCGAATCCGGAAGCGTAGCCTTGAGGTTGGAGAAATCGTAGTCGAAACGGAGGGCGAAGACCGTTCCCACCAGGGCGATCAGGACAAGGAGCCCCACGAAGGCTGAAACCTTCGGGGAGGGAAGGAAGGACCGGCCCACCCTCTCAGGCTGTCCCTTGATCAACTTGAAACGGTGCCCCAAGACCATGACCGAAGGCATCAGGGTAAGCAGTGTCACCATCATCAGGAGAATCGCCACCCCCGCGATAATCCCGAACTCCGAGAACCCACGGAAGTTGGAGACATCCAGAATGAAGAGGGGAACCGCCGTGGTGAGCCCGGAGATGACCACCGACGAACCGGTGGAGACGAAGGTCTCCTCCAGGGCCTTGTCGGTGGGGAGGGCGACCAGCTCCGCCTGGAAACGTTTAACCAGATGGATCGGATTCTCCACCCCCAAACCGAAGATGACCAGCAAGAGGAACGAGGTGATCGTGTTCAGGCTTCCCACCAGAGTTGGGACCAGGGCATAGGAGTAGAGGAGACCCACGCCGACGGGGAGCAGAAGAATGGGAACGACCTTCAGGCTCCGGAAGCTGATGAAGAGGAAGAGGATGATGAGGGTTGTGGAGATGGTGCCGGAGAGGTTAAGGTCCGAAAGAATCAGGTTGAACTCGTTCACCTTGTTCCTGAGCGATCCGGCCACCCCGGTCCAGAGGTTGTACTTTTGTCCTACCTGTGAAGCGATCTTCTCAAGGGTCTGAAAGAGTTTCGTCGTCTCCCCAAGCCTTGAGACTCCCTTGTAGGGCCGGACAATCATCCCCCGGATCTTCCCGTCCGGACTCTGGTGGAAAGGAGGCATGGAGCCGTATTCGTGGAGGAGCTTCTCCATCTCCCGCCGGTCCTCTTTCTCACCGTAACTCTCGCCCCCCTTCTTGCTGTCCGGGCCGCTCTCGGAGAGGAGGTCCACGCCGAAGGGATTGGCTTCAGCCTCCATGCGGGTGATTTCGTCGGAGACCTTCGTCAGGTAGGAGGAGGGGATGAGCATGTAGCGGTACTTCTCGATGAAGTCCAGAGGGTAGCGGTACTCGACGGTTCTCACCCCGGGGATCTTGGAGATCCTCGCAACAGTCTCTTCCACGGCCTGGTTAAGCCGGAGTGGGTCGTCGCTCTCCAGAAAGACGGTGAAGTACCCTCCGTCGCTAACCACCTTTTCCAGTTTTCTCGTCCACTCCGCCGCCGGACTGTGCTTGGGAAGAAGCCTCGTCAGGTTGGTGTCGATCGAGAGGTGTTGAACCTGAAAAAACGCCGGCACTCCTAAGAGGGCGAAGAGAAGGAGCCATAAGAAGGGATGTCGGTAACTGCTACGGCAAAGACGGCGAAAAAGGGGTTCAAGCCATTTATCCATAGGGGCCTCACAGGAGTCTTGTGAAAAGGGGTTGCGCTTCAGCGGTCCGCTTTGTACTCTTCAATCTTCCTCTTCAAACGCTCGATCATCTTCTCAAAACTCTCCTGAGCGAGAAGTCGGGTGAACTGCTTCTTGTAGTTGCGAACCGTATCGACGCCGTCGATGACGTAGTTGGCGATTTTCCAAGGGGCGCCGGGAGCTCTCCGCTCCAGGGTGTAGTTCAGCTCCACCTTGTCGGCCTTGTAGTAGGCCAGGGTCTTCACGACCACTCCCTCCTGAAGGGGTTCTTCACCGAGGTATTCGAACTTGTCCGCCCTGTACCGGCCGAGCTTCTTGACCGAAGAGGTACGGATCAGCTCGATAAAGACCTGTTTAAACTCCTTGCACTGGGTAGGCTTCAGTTTCGGGCAAAAGGTTGTCACTACGCGGTCTGCGAGAAGATCGAAATCGGTCACTTCGTCGATGATGGCGAAAACTTTTTTCTCGACAGCCGGGTCCATCTTCTGGGAACTTCCCTTCAGGAGGTCCGTCACCTGCTGGTTGGAGGTCTTGACGACTTCCATGGGAGTCGCGCCCTTCTTCACGGGAGCCGCCCAGGAGAGAAGGGAGAGGGAGAGAAGGAGAAACGAGACCAGAAGAGGTTTAGAGAACGATTTTTCCATTTTTCATCCACTCCATTAGAAGAGATACCCCGCCCACGGAGGAAGAGAACCGTGTGAGGGCAAGGTTGTACTTGTACTCTCTCTCCAGGGATTCCCCCTGGAGTTTATAGTAATTCTCATAGGCCTTCACGAGACGGTTGACCTCTCCGATCCCCATGTCCCAGTTATCGAAGCTAACCTGGAGCCAGGTTTTTGCGGATTTCAGGGAGGTACGCACAGATTCCAGAAGGGCCGCCTCTTTGCGAAGTTCGTGGAAACGTTCCCGAGCCTCACCCTCCACCTTCTGTTCCAAGGCCTTCCGCTTCTCCAGAGCCGACCGGTATTCGAGCTTTGCCTCTGTGGCCTCATGGTTCCCTTGAAAGATGTTGAAGTTCCAGGAGACCCCCAGGAAGGCTCCCAACCGAAAGTAGTTGAAGTTGTCCACCACGAAGGGGTTGGTCTGGTCGGTACGGTTTCCCGCATGGGCGTACCCCAGGGCCCCGGCAAGGTAGAAGAGGGGCATCCGGTTACTCCTAGTCAGCCGCCACTTCGCCTCCAAAGCCCTCACACCGGCGTCGGCGGCCTTCAGCTCATCGGATCTTCCCTTGGCTATTGCCAAGACCCTCTCCAGAGAAAGCTCGCCCTCAGAAGGGAGCGGGAGGGTCTCCCCCTGGGCGCGCAAGGGGTTCTCCCCGGGAAGGTCCAGAAGGGTGGCGAGAAAGCCTGACGCCGCCTCTCTGCCCTCCTTTGCTTCCCAGTACCCCTTCTCGACGGCGTAGAGGCCGCTCTTGATCTCCAACAGCGCCGTGTCGTCGATCTCAGAATCCTCCTTTTGGAGGCGGGTTTCAACCTCTTGGACAAGTTTGTCGTAGTTTTTCCTCAGATCCTTGGCGCTCTCCTCCCCTTTCTGGAAGAGAGAGAGACCCCAGTAGAGGCGGGCCGTCTCCAGGGCGAGTTCCTCTCTGGTCAGCCTCCCCTTGGCCTCTTCCATTCTCAAGGCCTCGTTGGCGGCGGTGATCAGAGACTTGATGCGCCCGAAGGTGTAGAGGGGCTGTACGATGGTCAAGTCCATCTTCGTGAAGGGTCCCAAGCCGTCCAGATCGTCGCTCTTGTCGTGGGACGAGAAGACATCCCCCTTCGCCGAGGGGACAAGGCCCAGGGCCAGCTTGACATCACTCTCCGCCAGGTAGCGTCTCCCCTTCGCCCGCTCCAGGGTCTCCTCCCCCCTCTTCACGGAGAGGTCGCTGGCCGTCACCAGGGGGTGGACCTGCAAGACCCTCTCCAGGGTCTGAGAGAGGGTCAGGACCCTCTCCTCCCCCACCAGGAGGGGAGCCATCAGGAGAAAGAGGAGAAGCTTAACGGGAGGAGACGACGAAGTCATCGTAATCACAGATCACCCTGGACTTGGTGGCGTTCGAGTCGCTCAGGACAACGAGGAGGTTGGGATTCTTAGGGTCATCTCCCCAGAGCCTCTTGTAGTCGGCCAGGACGTCCACGCTCTCAGGAACCCAGATCCCTGCCTCCTTCTTCCCGCTTCGCACGACGATGAACCAGGTGGTCTTCTTCTTGAACTCCGTCCCCTTCGGCAAGGTGAGGCTCCAAATGTACTTGACCGATTTGGCTTCCATCTTCCAGATGTTGATCCAGGTGGCATAGACCGCTCCGGCGGTGTCGTTCTGTTCGGGGATCTGCTCGTTCCCCAAGGGGGGGAACTTGATGATCCGCCACCGCCAGGAGAGGCGGGGGTACTTCTGGATCTCCCACTTTACCTTCTTGTAGAAGGGGACGGAATCGCTCACAACGTTGGCCCGCATGTAGCGGTTGCCGTCTTTCTCGAGAACTTTATAGTAGGGAGCCCCTCGGTCATCCCTCGGGCTCCACCCGTTCGGCGATGAGCCTGCCTTGGAAGAGGAGAAATCTTCCAGCACCTTCTGCTGTTCTTGGGAAAAGAGGGGTAGGAAGAGAAGGGGTATCAGGAGCGTCCACGCCCAAGGCGATAAACAACGGGAAAAGAGAGGAGAACGTGTCATGGGTCCCTCGCTTAATCTCCCTGCGGGAGAGGAAAGCATCATTTTAGACCAAAAAGGTCGTTTGGTCAACAGCCGCCCCCTGGTTCCCCTGCAATCCCCATGTTCACTCCTCTCGGGGGGAGTTGAAGAAGATCGGGAATATCTTACGGACCAAGGCCTTCTCCTCCGGCGCCAGACCGGCCACCCCCATGAAGAGGTTGTAGAGAAAGAGGAAGAGAGCCGCTGCGGAGATCTCCCTGAGAACCGTTGGAAGAAGGCTCACTGCAAAGGAGCGGAAGAGAGCCCCCGCCGCAAGGGCGACGAGGAAAGAGAGGAAGATCTTCAGGTGGTAGAGGGTGAAAGGGACGAGACGGAAGATGGCGCCCACCTGAACGACCCGGACCGTGTTCATCACCCCGTAGGAGAGAACGATGGAGAGGGCGGCGCCTACGAGACCGTACCGGGGGATGAGCCAGAGGTTCAGAAGGACGTTCAGAACGATCGTACCGACCGTGTTCATCAGGTTGATTGTAGGCCTTTCTATGAGAATGAAGAGTTCCGAGACCCCTAAGGTGGTGTTGATCACGACGGAGAGGGAGATCCACCCCAGAACCGCGGCCCCGGGGACGAAGAGGGGGCCGAAGAGGCCCATGATCGTCCGAGAGATCAGGATGAAGATCCCCAGAAGTCCAAGGTCCAGAAGGAGAATCCACCGTGTGACGTTCCGGTACTGGGTGCTCAGGCTCCTACGGTCGCCGGTCTGCTGGGCTACGGAGATCACCGGGATAAAGATGGGATCGAAGCTCTGGCGGACCTTCTTCAGAACGAAGGAGGCCTCCTCGGCAAGGCCGTAGATCCCTACCGCCGAGGCGCTCAAGAAGCGGCCGACCATCATCATGTCGATCCTCTGAAGAAGCATGTTCAGCATATCGTAAAGGCCTATGGGGAAGGCGAAACGGAAGAGCCGTCCCCGTCCGCTTCTCTGGAAGGCCCCGTGGAAAAGCTTCCGGAGGGAGAGAACCCGGCTGAAGAGGTAGAGGGCGACTCCGGCTCCAGCGGCCGTGGAGAAGAGGAAGGCGTAGGCGAGGCCTTCGATGCCAGGAAAGAACCTGTAAAAGAGGAGTGAAGAGACCAGGAGGACCGATGGCTCGACGATGCTCTTACAAATCACCTCGTAGTGCATGACCCGGAGCGTTCGGGTCGCAAAAAGGAAGAGGGAGGAGAGAAGCCAGAAGAAGATCCCCCAAGCCATGATCCCGATAGGTTTGACCGTCTCAGGCTTGAGGGAGATCCCCAAAGCAAAAGCCCCTCTGAGGCAGAGTGTCAAAACCGTGCAGCTCATCAGCCCCAGGAAAAAGGCCTGGCCGAGAATCCGGTAGAACCCCTCCTCGTCCTGCTCCGCCGTCTTACGCGCCCCCAGGCTGAGCATAGCCCTGTCCAAACCAAGGATTCCCATCTTCGAGAGGATGTCGAGGCTGGCCCGGGAGAGGAGGAAGAGCCCTGTCTCCGCGGGTCCATAGATTCTCCCCAGGAAGAAGTAGAAGATCAGGTTCATCCCCTGGAGTAAGGCCCCGAAGAAGTTGATCAAGGCCCCCTTGGCGATATCCTTCGTGTCCTTCCGGCTCCCCCCCGCAGAGCCCTTGAAGAGTCCACCCCGAGGATCGCCTGGTGTTTCGGCGCCTTGAGCGCCGACGAGGGAAGAGGGGGAAATCACCGTTTATAGGCCCTCAGAAGGGAATTGGCCGAAAGGGGCATCCCCTTTCCCCGCCACAGAACCGACACCAAGATCAAAGGGGAATCGGAAGGTCTTTCTTCTCCGGCTCCCGCCCCTTCAAGACAAGGGAGAGGATGAAGAGAAGATGGAAGAAGGTGGCGACCATGAGGAGGAAGGGAATGACCGGAACCCATCCGAGGAAACCGAAGAGGAGGAAGAGGAGGGAGTAGCCGTCGTTCTTCA
>JAMOAD010000140.1 GCA_023621955.1 Acidobacteriota bacterium | reverse complement strand
GGAGGACGAGATGTTGATATCACCTCCTGAATGGGGTAACAATCAGAATTCCCGTATCTTCTCGATACAGGACGGAAGGGGAGGGGGGAGACTCTCTCCCCTCCTTCCTGATTCTTCAGAGGCCTACCCGGAAGACAGAGTGGAGCTTCGCCTATTGGGAAGAGAGGGGGAGGAGAGCGGCCAAAACGGAGAGGCCGCCTCTCAGGGCGCCGATTCTGGCGTTCTGACTTCGGAAGAAGAGAAATTCTATCAAGAGTTCATGGCTCAGAAGTTTGGTCCGACCGATGACACGGTGCTGCGCTTCGAAAAGAACGAAGTCACCGAGAGGATGATCGTCAAGATCGTCGACAAGGAGACCGGGGAGACGGTCAGCCAGATTCCCCCCGAGGAGTACTACAAAGTCGTCGAGTCGATCGTCAAGGCCCGTGAGGCGCAGGAGAAGCGCGCCGAACAGAGAGAACGCGCAGCCGAAGAGTCATCCGGTAGCTCCGGCGATTCAAGCCAAGGCCGGTTGTCCGGCGATTCAAGCCAAGGCCGGTTGATCAACGAAACAGTTTGAACCGGGGAGGAGAGCTATGTCAACCACGTCTTTGAACGCCAGCTCCAGCTTAACCAGCGGGATGTTCGCCGCGGGTACGCTGGACGTGAACAACATCGTCACCCAGCTCATGTCGGCCAAGAGCACCCAGCAGTTGAAACCCTACCAGACACAGCTGGACAGCTACAGAGAGATCAAATCCGCTCTACAGACTTTGAACACAAAGCTCTCCTCCCTGAAAAGCGCCGCCTCTGCCCTTGCGGATACCGATAAACTTTCCTCCGGAAAAGTTGCCGTTTCCGACGACGACATCCTGACCGCCTCCTCTTCTGGAGGCGCTCAGATTGGCGAATACTCCGTCATTGTCCGGCAGACGGCGGTAGCCGAATCCTGGACGGGAAACAGCGGGAAGGCGACTCTGAACGACACGCTCACCTCCTCGGCCTTGACGATTACCCAAGGGGAGGGTGAAGACCAGCAGTCCTTCTCCATCGACGCCTCCGGGATGACTCTGGAATCCCTGAGGGATAAGATCAACAACTCCGAGCTCGACCTCAAGGCCACGGTTCTCTATACCGGTTCGGAGTACCGCCTCCAACTTACATCGACCAAGACCGGTGAGGATTACGGCTTTACCGTGACAGGGGACATCGCCACGGAGTTGGGTATGCAGGAGAAGATCGCCGCGAAGAACTCCATCGTCAACATCAATACCACACTGGAAAGCGATGCCATCGAAAGATCTTCCAATACCATCACCGATATCCTTCCCGGACTGACCCTGAATCTGAAGACGGCGGATCCGGCCAACCCGGTCCGTCTCACCGTCTCCAGTGATACGGCGGTTATCGAAGAGAAGCTTGGCACCTTCTTCACCAAGTATAACGAGGCTCTCAGCTATCTGAACGAACAGTTCACCTACAACACCGAGACCGAAACCTCAGGGCCTCTCTCCAAGAGCTCGACCGCTAGATCTATTCAAATGCAACTCCAGACCCTCGTCTCCTCGAGAATCTCCGGGATAGGAGAAGACGCGAACTACAAGACCCTCTCCGACCTCGGGGTCAGGATGAACAACGACGGGACCATCTACCTGGACAAGACGGCCCAGAGCAACGGTCTCTCCCGTCTCGCCAACGCCCTCTCCGACGATTACGACTCGGTCATGAAGATTCTAGGCAACTCCGGTTCCACCACGGATTCCCGGATCCAGTACCTGACCGCCGGCTCGTCCACCACCCCTGGAACCTACCGGGTGAACATCACCACCCCGCCCCAGGCGAAGGCCACGGCCGGTTCTGCAATAGAGGCGACCCTGAGTCTGAACGAGAGGCTCGCCTTTGCCTACGGGACCAAGAGCTTCTCCATAGATCTCTCTTCTGGTGACGATTCGGCGACGGTTCTGAGCAAGATCAACGGCGCCCTCTCTACCAACAGTGTCCCCGTGACCGCCTCGCTGAACGAGAACATTCTGAACTTCTACACCACCAACGTCGGTGGTGACGGCGCCTTTACGGTCCAATCCGACGTCGCCTCGGGTGGGACGGGAATCGGGACATCCCTCCTGACAGCGGAGGGGATCGATATCGCCGGGACCTTCACCGATTCCTTGGGGAACGTCTATGCCGGGGTGGGGTCCGGCTCTGTTCTGACCGGCGCGACGGGAACCCCGGCGGCGGGACTCATGATCTCCGGGGCCATGGGCATCGCCGGAGAGTACGGGACGGTGACGGCGACCTTCGGTGTCGTTGAGAACCTCGCTTCGAAGATCGAAGCCATCATGAACACCTCCCCTGGCTCAGAGGGTTCTTTGACCAGGGAGATCGAGTCCCTGGACTCGAACATTCAGAACGTGAACGAAACGATCACCCAGCTTAATGAACGTCTAGAGGTGGAGAGACAACTTCTCTTCGATCAGTACAACGAGGCCAACCAAACCCTTTCACAGCTTCAACTACTT
>JAMOAD010000289.1 GCA_023621955.1 Acidobacteriota bacterium | reverse complement strand
TCTTCTCCCCATCGACGAGTTCACCCAGGAGACCTTCTGGCAGGAGCTGATCACCCTTCTCGCGGAGAGGGACTTCCACGAAAACCATGAGGAGAAGGAGATCGAGGGAATGGATCCCGAGGCTCGTTACTCTTGCTTGGAGAGCGAAGAGGAGAAGTACGGCCAGGAGTTTGAAGAAAACGGTGTGGAGAACCTGAGAATCGTCCGCTGAAACCGGATTTTTACCGCCCTGGAGGGAGGGGGTGAAGGCGTGGAACCTTGGCTTCCTGGAGGCTCTGGCCGCTCTACCGGAAGCCGTCCCCACCTTTCCCCCTCTCCAAGAGAGGGTCCTTTGTCATCGCAGACTTCTCGAGAGGGGAGCCTGCGCGGGCTCAGGGGAGCAGAAAAAGGGAGTGTCCCCAAGAGAGAACCGGAGAGAGGGGAACCTTTCCCGTGTCTGGCTCCTCCCTCAACGGGCCTGGAGCTTCGAAGTTTTTTCCGCGAAGGCCGGTAGGGCCAAGAGGCCGCCCCAGGAGTGGAAGGGGTCCGACGAGAGGCGGGAATCGTCGCAGGTCCCGGTCAGGGCCGAGTAGTTTTCGCAGACCCACCCCTTCCGGTTCCACTCTCCCAGAAAGAGGCGGAGGGAGCTTTCCGCCAGATCTTTCGCCTCACCGGAGAAGCCTGCCTCCCTGAGGCCGAGCCAGACCAGGTAGTTCAGCGGGGGCCATACGGCTCCCTTCCAGTACCGTTGCTTCGGGAACGCCGGATCGTCGGCGGAGACCGACGGGAGAGGGTAGGGGATGGCAAACTCCCGGGGGTTGAGCAGGTGCTCCCGGACCATTCGGCGGGCATGTGCCTCGGGAATTCCCGCCAGGAGGGGAAAGAAGAGGGTCGGCGTCAGACGTTTCACCCTCTCGCCGGTATCGCTTCTCCGGTTCAGGTAGAGACCGCTCTCCTCGTCCCAGAGACCTTCCAGGGCCTTGCGGAAGAGACGCCCCCTCCTCCTCAACTCTTGAGCCTCCCCCTTGCGCCCCAGGATGAGGGCCAGCTCCTCGAGGGCCCGACAATCGGCGATGTAGAGGGAGGTGAGGCCCACGTCTTGGAGCTCCAACAGGTGCGTTTGGGGGTTGTAGGGGACACCCTCGTAGATCGGTGAGTCATCGGTCCCCGATTCGTACCCCGCTCCCACGGCGGTTCCGGCGGCCCTGTCCTCCCAGGGGTTGGGGGCCGGGTGGGAACCGTAACTGAGCAGGCCTTTGTTGAGCCGCCTCTTCGGCCACCAGCGGTTCCACTTCAGGAGGAGGGGAAAGGACTCCTCCAGAGCCTTCCGGTCCGGAAGGGCCTTAAAGAGCTCACGTAGGGCGATTCCCCCGACCGGTGGTTGGGAGCGGTCGAGACTCTTCCTGCCGTTCCCGGCGCTGTCGTTGGGGAAGAACCCCTCCTCGGTCCGGTCCTTCAGATGCTCCCGCAGGTCATCCCAGGCCCGACCGGGGTCCACCAGGGCCGAGAGGAGGGGGAGGAAGAAGTTGTCCCAACCGAAGAGGGCGTAACCTCCGTACTCCTTGTTCCAGAGCCGTCCGACCGTGGAGAGGAGCCTCCCGTTCTTGGGGTCGTAGATCCTGTTCCACCCCAGCACCGATTGGATGGCCGAGTAGGCGGGGGCGAGCTCCCCGTAGGCGGCGGCCTCCCTCAGAGCCCGCTCCTTGTTCTCCCAGATGAGCCGCTCACCCTCTGGAGGGGTCGGAGCCGAGCTTCCCCCGGTGATCACCAGGGGCTGTTGGTCCAGGGAGAAGGCCAGAAAGGGGCCCGTGAGGCCGAGAAAGGGCTCCTCTTCGGCCGGGGCTGAGGCTGAGAAGGTCCACCGGCGACCCTCCGTCTCGGCCAGGAGGGCCGAATCCTTCCGGCCGACCCAACCGGGACGGTTCCAGACCATCCCCAACTGCAAGACCGCGGCGGAGGAGCGGATCGGCCTCTCCAGGGGCGTGATCTTCACCGCCAGGAGTTCATCCCGGGAGGCGCACTCCAGAAGAAGGTGAAGCCCCTCCCAGCGGATCTCCAGGGAGTCGTAGGACCCCTCGGCGGTATGGATCCCCGGACGCACCGAGAGCCCCTTCCTCTCCCTTTCGAAGAAGAGGTTCGAGAGGAGTGGGGCGTCGAAGGCCCGTCTTTCCAGGAGGTGAAGTCTCAGGGAGAGGCCGGCGGGGAGGTAGACCCTCTCCAGGAGGCTTCCGTTCTCCCAACTCCCCCAACCCTGGGCCGAAAGGAGGGAGATCGGAAAGAGAAGAAGGAGGAGGAGAATCCCTCTCTTTGCGGTGTCATGAAAAGGGTAAGGTCTGTTCATAGGGCCTCCCGATAGCCTTTCTTGAAGGAAAAGGGGTCTCTCTCTTCACCGGGAATCTCCGGGCTCCCCGACAAGATTCCTTCCCTGGTGAAACCGAACCGTCGTTGCGTGAGCCTTGAAGTACGGGCGTCGAGACTCCGGCCCGACGCCCGTACTCTGCGATGATCCTCGAAAGAGAACGGCGCCAACCCTTTTCAGAGTGAGGGTTGCGCCCTCTCCCCCTCCACCAAGGGTTGGATAAGGAAAGAGTAGGTGTACTCCTTGGCGAAGAGTGTGTACTCGTCGTGGGGACGGGCGCCCCAACTGTTGTCGCCGCCGACGCCGGTCTGGCCGTAGTCGATGTGGAGTTCCGTCCAGGGCCTTACCGGGATGTCCACTGTGTGACGGTTCTCCTTGTTCGGCCCCTTCTCGTAGTCCTCCCAGGAGGTGGGGGAGGCGCCGAAGCAGAGAAGAGGGGATCCCGAAAAGAGGAGTCCCGTCCCCTGGGAGTCCGTGAAGGAGACCCAGCGGACATCGCTCCTGTAGCCGCTCTCTTGGGGCCGGACGTAGGGGTGGGCGAGTCTGTCGGCGGGGGAGCGGTAGAGCCCCACCGGGGCGCCGCTCTTACGGTCCCAGTAGTTCTCCTGGGGCCCCCTTCCCAACCAGGCGACGTTCTTCAGCTCCGGGGCGAGCCTCGTGATCAAACCGAGTCTGGGAAGCTCCGGGAGCGGATCCCCTCCCGGGGTAAAGGTGTGGGTCACTCTCAGGAGGCCGTCGGCCCGGAGCCGGTAGACCGTCTCCGTTCGGGAGAGGAGGGGGGGGTAGGAGAAGAGGACCCTGATCTCCACCTCCCGGGGGGAGATCTTCCTGAGAGAGAAGCTCTCCAGCTTCCTCTCCTGGGAGGCCGTCAGCCAGGGACGGCACCGCTGGGGCATGCCGTTGCCGAAATCGTTGTCCGTCGGGGGGCGCCAGAAGTGGGGAAGAAGCTCTCCGGCCAGCAACTCCTTTTGGGAGGGGAGAAGGCGGTAGGAGAGGAGAGTCCCCTTCAGGGGCGAGAAGGTGATCACCGCGTGGGAGGTCTCCACCACAAGCCGATCCTGACGGTTCAGGAGCTTCAGCTTCTCCCCCTTGGCTAGGGGGGGGAGGGGCTTGGCGGGGCCGGCGCCGAGGGAGAACTGCTCCCAGGCCACGGTGTGACCGGCGGGAAGCAGTTCCGTAGGACTCTTTCGCAGGGCCGTCACCGTGAGGAAGAGCTCTCCTCCCGGAGGAGGGGTCAGGGAGGAGGGGAGGGAGAGGGTGAGGCTCCTCTTCTCATGGGGGGGACAGGGTGTTTCCGGTAGCTCCCCCGACGCCAGCGTAGAGCCGTCGCCCTCCACCTTCCAGAGGAGCCTGTACTCTCTCAGATCGGTGAAATCGTTGCGGTTCTCCACGGTCAGGTTTGCCGTCTCCCTCTGGAAGGAGAAGAGGAGGGGCTGGTAAACCTTCTTGACCTCCCCCAGGTGGGGGTGGGGAGTCCTGTCCGGGGCCACCAGGCCGTTGCAACAGAAGTTGAAAGACGAGGGGGTTCCGGGGGGGCCGAAGTCCCCGCCGTAGGCGAAGTACCCCTCCCTTCCCTCCTGGGCGACGAAGATTCCCTGGTCCACCCAGTCCCAGATGAAGCCGCCCTGGAGTTGGGGGTGGGAGAGAATGACGTCCCAGTACTCCTTCAGGTTACCGACGCTGTTCCCCATGGCGTGGGCGTATTCGCACATGATCAGGGGCTTTTCCCGCTTCTGGGAGGCGTACTCCAGAATCTTGGGAATCCGGATGTACATAGGGGCGAAGATGTCGGTGTGGGCCTTCGTCTTCGCCTGCTCGTACTGGACAGGGCGTGAGGGGTCGCGCCTCTTGGTCCACTGGTAAACCCTCTCGAAGTTTGACCCGTCCCCCGCCTCGTTGCCCAGGGACCAGATGATCACGGAGGGGTGGTTCTTGTCCCTCTCCACCATCCTGCGCACCCTGTGTAGATGCGCCTCAAGCCACTCGGGCCTCCCCGCCAGGGTGACACCCGGTTCGTAGCCCATGCCGTGGGATTCGATGTTCGCCTCATCCACCAGGTAGAGGCCGTAGCGGTCGCAGAGTTCATACCACTCCGAGCGGTTGGGGTAGTGGCTCGTCCTGACGGCGTTGATGTTGTTCTCCTTCATGATCCGGATGTCCCGGACCATGGACTCCCGGGAGATCACCTTCGCCCCCTGCGGATCGAACTCGTGGCGGTTCACCCCCCGGATGAGGACGGCCTTGTTGTTCACCAGGAGCTGTCCTCCCTTGATTTCCACCCGTCTGAAGCCGATGGGGCTCTTGAGAACCTCCAGGCACCGGCCCTTACGGTTTTCCAGGGAGATTAAAAGGGTGTAGAGGTGGGGCTCTTCGGCGCTCCAGAGGAGGGGGGAGGGAACGGGGAGATCCACGGCCAACGTGGTCTCCTCCCCTCTCTTGAGGGCCTTGACGGGGAGGGGGGGAAAGGTTGTGCCCTTTCCCTGGGGGTCTCTCAGCTCCAGGGTGATCTTCGCCGAGGGGGAGAGGGGCCCCAGGTTCTTCAGCACGATCTCGCCGCCGACGCGCCCCTGGCTCAGGTCTTCGGAGAGGTTTCCCTGCAGGGTGAAATCCCGCACCGAGAGGGGGGAACGGGAGATGAGGCGGACCCCTCTCTCGACGCCGCTGATCCTCCACATGTCCTGGCACTCCAGGTAACTGCCGTCGCTGTAGCGGAAGATCTGCATGGAGACCGTGTTCTCCCCGGGACGGAGATGCGGCGTGATCCGGAACTCCGCCGGAGTCTTGCTGTCTTCGCTGTAACCCACGAAGCGGCCGTTGATCCAGAGGTAGAGGGCCGAGTTGGCCCCTTCCACCTGGATGAAGGTCTCACGGCTCCCCCAGGAGGGGGGGAGTGTGAAGGTCCGCTTGTAGGAGCCCACGGGGTTATCCTTGTGGGGGACCTTGGGGGGATCGGCGGGGAAGGTGTAGTCGGAATCGACGTAGATCGGGGTTCCGTACCCCTGGAACTCCCAATTGGAGGGCACCGGGAACTCCTTCCACTCCTTCGTGTCGAACCCGTCCCTCTCGAAGCCCTGGGGGCGCAGGTCGGGTTCGGGAACCCAAAGAAACTTCCAGGGTCCGTTCAGGCTCATGTTCCAGGGGGATTCGCCGAAACGCGAGGCCAGGGCCTCCTCTTTGTCCGTGTAGGGGATGGTCTCGGCATGGGGGGGCTCGGCCTGGATCTCGAAGACCCCGGGGTTCTCCAGTTCCGGTGGTAAGAGGGTCTCCCTTCTCTCCTGAGAGGCGAAGAGGAGGAAGAGGGGGAGGAGCGGGAAGAGAAACTTCTTCATCGGCATGACCTCCTAAGAATTCTTGGCGTTCTGTGCTGTGGAGAGACTCCTTAGAATCCTTGGTGTTCCGTCCTATGGAGGATCTCGTTCTGCAGATCCTCCCCGAGATCGACGAAGTAGTCGCTGTAGCCGGCCACCCGCACGATCAGGTCTCTGTGGTTCTCCGGGTGCTTCTGGGCCTCCCTGAGGGTGGCGGCGTCCACCACGTTGAACTGGATGTGGTGGCCGTCCAGGCGGAAGTAGGTTCGGATCAGGTGGAGAACCCCTTGGAGTCCCTCCCTGTCCGAGAGGAGCCTGGGTGTGAACTTCTGGTTCAGAAGGGTGCCCCCCGTGGCCAGGTGGTCGATCTTCGAGGCCGAAAGGACAACCCCCGTAGGCCCCTTGGTGTCGGCGCCCTGGACAGGGGAGATCCCCTCGGAGAGGGGTTGGCCGCTCTTGCGCCCGTCCGGCGTGGCCCCGGTGACCCGGCCGAAGTAGACGTGGCAGGTCGTGGGAAGGAGGTTGATGCGGAAGACTCCGGAGCGGGTGTTGGGCCTGCCGTTCACGGCGTCGTGGTAGATCTTGAAGACCTCCCTGAGAATCCCGTCCGCCTCCTCGTCGTCGTTCCCGTACTTGGGTGTCTCGTTGAGGAGCCTGCGGCGAAGGGGCTCCCGTCCCTCAAAATCTTCGTCCAGGGCCTTCATGAACTCCTCCCAGGTGAGGGTCTTCTCCTGGTAGATGTGGTGCCTGAGGGCAGTCAGGGAGTCGGTGACAGACCCCAGCCCCACCCCTTGGATGTAGGAGGTGTTGTACCTGGCGCCGCCGTCGTGGTAGTCCTTCCCCTTCTCGATGCAGTCGCTGATGAGGAGGGAGAGGAAGGGGGCCGGGAGGTACTCTGCGAAGAGGCGTTCGATGGTGTTGCTCCCTCGGACCTTGATCTTCACGAAGTGCTCCACCTGGCGGCGGAAGGCTTCGAGCAGATCTTCGAAGCTTCGAAAATCCGCGGGGTTCCCCGTCTCAAGGCCGAGGAGAATCCCCCGTCGGGGGTCTCTGCCGTTGTGGAGGGTCAGCTCCAGAATCTTGGTCAGGTTGAAGTAGCCCGTGAGGATGTAGCTCTCCTTTCCGAAGGCCCCGGTCTCCACGCAACCGCTGGCCCCTCCGTTGCGGGCGTCCTGGAGGCTCTTGCCCTGGCGGAGCATCTCCTGGATGATGGCGTCGGTGTTGAAGACCGAGGGCTGGCCGAAGCCGGTCTTGATGATCTCCAGGGCCCTCAGGATGAAGCGGTCGGGGCTCTTCTTGCTCACCTGGATCATGGAGCTTGGTTGCAGGAGGCGCATCTCTTCGATCACGTCCAGGATCAGGTAGGTGAGTTCGTTCACCCCGTCGGAGCCGTCCTCCTTCACACCTCCCAGGTTGATGAGGGCGAAGTCTGTGTAGGTGTTGCTCTCCTCGGCGGTGATCCCCACCTTCGGCGGGGAGGGTTGGTTGTGAAAGCGGATCCAGAAGGCCTGCAGAAGCTCCTGGGCCCTCTCCTTCGTCAACGTGCCTTCCCGGGTCTCCCTCTCGTAAAAGGGCCACAGGTGCTGGTCGAGACGGCCGGGGTTGAAGCTGTCCCAGGGGTTGAGCTCGCAGATGACGCCCAGGTGGATGAACCAGTAGGCCTGAAGCGCCTCGTGAAAGGTCTCGGGGGCTTCCGCCGGAACCTTGCGGCAGATTCGGGCCATCTCCCTCAGCTCTTCCTTGCGCTCCTGCCGGGGGCACCTATCGGCTTCTCCCTCCAGAAAGTCGGCGTAGCGGTTCGCGAAGAGAATCACCGCCTCCGCGGACTCCTCCATGGCGGTCAACTCCTCCCTCTTGCGGTAGGCCTCGGTGTCCGTTAAGGGGTCCAGGCCTTCGATCCGCTCCCGGATCCGCCTCTGGAACTCCCGAAGCCCGCTCCTGTAGATCTTGTCGTCCAGCACCGTGTGGCCCGGGGCGCGCTGTTCCATGAACTCCGTGAAGATTCCGCTCTCGTAGGCGGCGATCCACTCCGGGGCCATGGTCGCGAAGAGTCTCTCCCTCTGGGAGCGGCCCTTCCAGAAGGGGATCAGGACCTCCTGAAAGATCTGGAAGGTCTCCGGGGAGACCCGGAAGGGGATCTTCGGCCGGGAGTCGAGGATCTTCAGGTCCTCCAGGGAGTGGATGTTGATCTCCGGGTAGGTGGGGGTCGCCTTGGGGGCGGGGCCGCGCTCCCCGACGATCAGCTCGTCCTCTTCCAGGTAGAGGCTCTTTCGGCTCAGGAAGGCCTTGAGGGCGGCGGATCTCTGCCGGGGGGCCGAGAGGTTGGCAAAGCCAGGGCTCCGGTAGACCTCCGTCAGAATCAGGGCCCTCTCCGGGGAGAGGGAGGGAACGGCCTGAAGGCTCTTTTCTCTCAGCTTCGTGATCCTAGGGTTCATCTTATCCTCCTAAAGTCGTGCAAAAGCCCTCCCTCTCCAGGGTGTCCCGGAAGGCCGAGACCGTCTCGGGGGAGGGCTGGGTGAAGAGCGGGGGTAGGGGCAGGCCCAACCGGGGGTACTTCTCCCTTCCCAGGGTGTGGTAGAGGAGAAGGTCAACCGGAGGGCGTCGGGAGAGACCTGAGAGGAACCGGACGAAACCCTCCAGTGCCTCGGAGTCGGCGTTGGCCCCGCCGACCAGGGGAATCCGGATTCTCAAAGGAACCCCGCTCCGGACCAGGGCGTTCAGGTTGGCCAGGATCCTCCCGTTGGAGCGGCCGGTGAGGCGGCGGTGGAGCCCCTCGTCCAGGGCCTTGAGGTCGAAGAGGAAGAGGTCTGTCCGGGGAAGAACACTCTCGAAGGTCTCCCAGGGCACCTCTCCGCAGGTGTCAACCGCCGTGGAGATCCCCTCTTGGCGGCACTCCTGCAGTAGAAGCCTCAGGAAAGCGGGCTGGGCCAGGGGCTCCCCTCCGGAGAAGGTCACTCCGCCGCCGGATTCGCTGAAGAAGGGGCGTTCCTTGAGGATGACCGCCATCGCCTCCGCCAGGGTCATGGTCCTGCAGGAGGGGCGCAAGGCCCCGGTAGGGCAGTGGGAGAAACAGAGGCCGCAGAGGGTGCAGAGCCCGCGGTCCAGGCGGATCCGTCCCCCCTCCAGGGAGAGCGCCCCTTCCGGGCAGAGGGGGAGGCACTCCCCGTCGCCGATGCACCGCTCCGGTACCACCAGGGGCCGGGATCCAAGGGGGGTTCCCTCGGGCGTGGGGGTCCCCTCAGGTATGAGGGTTCCCTCGGGGTTGTGGCACCAGAGACACCGCAGGGGACACCCTTGGAAGAAGAGGGTCACCCGGATTCCCGGGCCGTCGTGGAGGGAGAAACGTTGGACGTTGAAGATCCGGCCTTTCGGCTCCGCTTCGACCATACAACTGGTATACCAGATATTAGACAAAATGGCAACAGGTCTTCGTGAACTCTATGAAAATCGTGTATAATAGATGCCCTATGGCGAGAAAAAAGAACGGTTTCGTGGAACTGCGCTCACTGAAGGATCAAGTCTACCACTACCTGAGGGAGGAGTTCGCCCGGGGCGCGCTGGCGCCGGGGGCGCAGATCGAGATGATCACCCTCAGCGGCAAGCTGGGAATCTCCCGCACCCCTCTCAGGGACGCCCTGATCCGTCTGGAGGGGGAGGGCTTCGTCACCATCTCTTCCCGCCGGGGGGTCTTCGTGAACTCCCTCACCCTGGAGAACGTCCGGGAGATCTACCAGGTCCTCGGGGGCTTGGAGGGGGCCGCGGTCATGGCCTCTCAACCCTTCTGGAAGCCCCAGCACACCCGGAAGATGGAAGAGCTGAACCAGAAGATGGAGGAGGCCCTGGGGAGGGACGATTTCGAGGGCTACCACCACAACAACCTCCTCTTCCACGGCGTCTACCTGACACTGGCGAAGAACCCGCTCCTGCTGAACCTGGTGGAGAACCTCAAGAAGAGACTCTACGACTTCCCCAGGCCGCCGGTCTGGCTCAAGGATTGGGAGAGCGCCTCTGTCAAGGAGCACTCCTCCCTGGTAGAGCTCCTGGGGGAG
>JAMOAD010000110.1 GCA_023621955.1 Acidobacteriota bacterium | reverse complement strand
CGAGGATCGGTGGTACTCCTTGCAGAGGCGGAGAAGGGACCACTCCCCGGGGGGTAGGGGGATGGCTTTGAGGTGGGCCTCTCGGTTGATCCGGGAGATCAGACTGAGGGGGTCGAACCGGCTGAGCCGCTTCTGCCAGGAGAGGACGGAGTCCCGAATCGCCTTGAACAAGGTCTTTGTCTCAGGGGTCGGCTCCTGGGGGGTGTAGATCCAGCAGAGGGTGTTGAAGGCGGAGAAGCTCTCCCGTGCCCCCCTCTCATCCCCGAGGGACCAGTGAGGCGAGAGGCTTTGCAAAGGGGTTACTTCCCTTCCAGGGAGGGTCGGGAGTGTGGTTTCGAAAGTGGCCAGAATCTTCTCTCCCGGAGGATCCTCGGAGACCAGGGCGCCCATAGCTTTGAGGCGGTCCATGGTCAGTGTGTAGTCCTCGGGGGTGGAGAAACAGGTGATCGAAACGAGGGTCGTGAAGGGGTTTTCTCCGAGAGCCGGGAACTTAAGGATCAACTTTCTGAGATCTTCCATCGCCATTGTCATCTCTCCAAGAGACTCTTTCTCTTATGATACACGCAAAGCGGTCCGAAACCAAGGGGTCACTCCCTGGGAGGAACGATGGTCTGGGGTTGGGGAAGCTCGAGTCCCTCGGGAAGGATCTGGATATCGAGAATCTTGGGGGGCTTTTCGGGGCGGTTTTGGCTGTCTCTGGGTAGGGAGGCGATGGCGTGGGCTACCTCCATTCCCTCCACGACCTTTCCGAAGGCTGTGTATTGGCCGTCCAGATAGGCTTTGCGGGAGAGGGTGATGAAGAACTGACTTCCGGCGCTGTCCGGATCCTGTGTGCGCGCCATTCCCAGGACGCCTTCGTCGTAGGGGATATCGTTGAACTCGGCCTTCAGGCTGTAGCCGGGTCCCCCCTCTCCGGTTCCCAGGGGGTCTCCGCCCTGAACGACGAAGCCCGGAACGACCCTATGGAAGATCAACCCGTTGTAAAACCCCTTTCTGGCCAGAGAGACGAAAGAGGCGACCGTGTTGGGGGCTTTCTCTACGTAGAGAAGGATGGAGAGCTTTCGCCCGTCTTCCAGGTGGATCACCGCGGTGGGAGGGGAGACTCTCCTCTTACAGGAGGAGGTCAGGGCAAAACCGATGAGGGGTAGGAGAAGGAAAGGGAGGAGTTTCATCGTTTTCTCTCGGCGGCGGGAGGAGGGTCCAGGGGACCCTCCTCCCGCTCAGGTTCAGGAAACCGGGGCTTTCTGGGAGAAGGCGTGGGCCTGGAAGCGGATGCCCTTGTCCTCCAGGAGGCTTCCCAGGGATTTCTTATATTTCAGGATAGAGACGTTCAGGTCGATGACGGCCTTGATCTCTGAGGATTTCGCTTGCTCGTAGTCCTTCTGGTACTGAACGACCTGGTAGTTCGTGCTCAGGCCGGTCATGAGCTTCTTCTGCTCGGCTTCGAGCTTGGCCTGGGCCAGCTCTCTGGAGACCTTCGTGGCCACCACGAGCTTGTGGTTGGAGTCGACGCCTCTGAGGGCGTCACGGATCTCTTGAAGCACGGTCTGCTCGGCGGCGCGGATCTGAAGAAGGGTCTGGTCGTAGGAGATCTTGGCGTTGGCGTAGTTGGCCCTATCCTTGACGTTCCAGATGGGGACCTTCAGGGTGAAGCCGATGCTCCAGCTTTTGTAGATCGCGTCCAGGGCGTCCTTGATGGAGTCGGAGCGGGGGCCGCGGATGATGTCGATGACATGGACGTTCTCATCGTTCAGGGGGTTGCCGTCGTAGATGAGCTTGTCGCCGGAGATACCGGTGGTCCAGTAGGATCCCTGGAAATCGAGGGAGGGGAGGAGCTGGTTCTTGTAGTACTTCACGTCGAGGCCCTTGTTCTTGAGGGTCCAATCGAGCTTGCGGATGTCGGGGTTACGTTTTCTGGCCGTCTCGATGGCCTCGCTCAGGGAGGGAACCGCGAAGCGAAGGGAGGTCTCGGGCTGGTCGGTGGGGTCGATGGCGATGGCCCAATCCGAAGCCATCTCCTCCAGGGAGAGAAGCTTCTTGAGGTTGTCCTCGGCGGCCTTGATGGAGGCCAAGGCTTGGATGATCTCGCTCTCCTTGGCGGCTACTTCCGCCTTGGCGGCGAGGATGTCGATGGGGGGGAGGGTGCCGACCTGAACCTGTTTCTCGTTCATGGCCAGAAGGTCTTTGGCGATCTGGAGGGCCTCCTCCTTGACCTTGAGGTTCATCTTGGTGTAGACAAGGTTCCAATAAGCCTCTTCAACGGAGTAGACCGTGTCGGTGACGGTTTTCTCCAGGGCGGCCGCGGACTCCTCTTTGCTGTTGGCCGC
>JAMOAD010000258.1 GCA_023621955.1 Acidobacteriota bacterium | reverse complement strand
TCCCCCTTGAAGGGTTCCCGCCTCGGTCCAAATCGAGACGTTTTTCAGGAGATAACTCTGGGCGTCCAAAGGAAGGACGAAGAAGAGGAAAAGAAGCGTGGCAAGCGATTTTTTGACCATAGGGCCTCCTTAAGCAAAATACGTAGCGTTAAGGCGACTGTTTCACCCTTCCTCTCTGAGGAGTGAGGTGAAAACAGACTCCTTTGCCTCTGTGGGGGAACGAGGCGGGAGGGACCAAAGGATGAGCCTTGAATAGATCCGGACAAAGGGAGTGAAGGTGACCCGAAAGGCCACAAGGATAAGGAAAAACTCTCAAGGCCGGCAGTGGCGGAGAATTAACTGATGTCTTGATCCGGCAGGGGTTGGTGGATGAAATCAGCCTCGTTCTATCGCCCTGTTTGGTCGGAATGGATGCGCCGCACCTGTTCAGAAATTTGTCCACACAGGAGAGACTCCCCCTTGAGTTGACCGAATGCAAGACTTTGGAGGAGGATCACCTCTCTCTGATATACTAGATCAGAAGAGCTGAGGAGGGATAGATCGGTTGAGACGGTGGCCTCTCCTATCCGACACCTTTGAAGGGTCCACACAGGGAAGAGATCTCGTCCCTCTTTGGGGCTTCTCAAAGGGGGGAAAACTTGACCTGGAGCGAAGGAACCCTTATAGTGGGAGAAGGAGGTCTCCATGAACCTTTTGGCTGTTCTTTGTCTCTTTCTGGGAGCCGCTGGGGCGACTCTGACGATCCTCATGACCCAGAACCTTCGGGGAAGTGAGAGGTCGAGGCGGATCGCCTTGGAGAGCGAAAAGGCCGTCCTGAACGAACGGCTTCTCTCGCGGGAGGCAAGGATCGAAGAGCTAAGCCGGGAATCTCTCCAGGACAAAGCTCGCCTTGAGAAGAGCGAACAGGAGGTCCGCGCCCTGGACCTTCGGCTCACGGAGGCAGAGACCAGAAGAGAGGAGGAGACTCAGGGCTACGCGGAGAAGTTGGCCCTCCTGGAAAAGGCGCGGGAAAAACTTGCCGAATCCTTTCAGGCGCTCGCTTCGGAGGCTTTGAGCAGGAACAACCAGAACTTCCTTGAGCTGGCCAAGACCTCCCTGGAGAAGTACCAGGAGGGGGCCAAGAACGATCTGGAGAACAGGAAGAAGGCTATTGACGATCTCGTCCGCCCTGTTACCGAGACCCTTGGGAAATTCGACGGCAAACTCAAGGAGTTGGAAGAGGACAGAATCCGCAGTTACGTTGCCCTGAGGGAGCAGGTTTCCGCTATGGCGGCCACCCAGGAGAGCCTGAAGAGTGAGACTTCGAGGCTTGTACAGACCCTCAAGGCTCCGGCGGTCCGAGGAAACTGGGGGGAGGTCCAGCTCAGAAGGGTCGTGGAACTCGCCGGAATGGTCAACTACTGTGACTTCGAGGAGCAGGTCTCGGTCAAGACCGAAGAGGGAAAACTTCGACCGGATCTCATCGTCCGCCTTCCCAACAACAAGGTGATCGTCGTTGACGCCAAGGCTCCCCTGGAGGCCTTTCTGAAGTCTGTCGAAGCGGTGGACGATCTTGAGCGCAAAAAGATCTTGGCCACCCACGCGGGGCTTATCCGCAACCATATCAAACGGTTGAGCGAGAAGGACTACTGGAACCAGTTCAAAACCACGCCGGATTTCGTCGTCATGTTTCTCCCCGGAGAAGCGATCTTTAACGCCGCCCTCTCCCAAGACCCCTCGTTGATAGAGGAAGGAGTTCAGAAGAGGGTCATCATCGCCTCTCCGACGACACTGATCGCCCTTCTCAAGGCCGTTCACTTCGGTTGGAGACAGGAGGCGCTGACAGAGAACGCCGAGAAGATCAGCCAGTTGGGGAAAGAACTCTACGAAAGGCTCTTCACCATGGTCGACCACTTCGATATGGTCGGCCGTGGGCTTGGTTCTGCGGTGGATAACTACAACAAGGCTATGTCCAGCCTGGAACGACGGGTACTCGTCTCGGCCAGGCGCTTTCAGGAGCTTCGG
>JAMOAD010000043.1 GCA_023621955.1 Acidobacteriota bacterium | reverse complement strand
CCGGCGATCCAGTTGATCATATACCCCCCGTAGGAGGCTCCCAGTGCGCAGACTCTCTCTCCGTCCATCCAGGAGTTTTTGGCGATGGCCGCCTCAAGACCCTTCTGTAGATCTTCCAGCGGCTTCCCTCCCCAATCGCCGTTGATGGCGTCGGTAAACTTCTGCCCATAACCAGTGGAGCCGTGGAAGTCCACCATGACGACGGCGTACCCGGCACCCGCATAGGTCTGGGGGTTCCAACGGTAGTGAAAATCGTTGCCGAATGAGCCCTGGGGGCCACCGTGGATTAAGAAGGCCACGGGGTACTTACGGGAGGGATCGAAATCCGCAGGTTTCACGGTATAGCCGTAGACCTTGTCCCCTCCGGCTCCGATGAAAGAGAATTGTTCAGGCTCACCAAACCGAATCTTTTCAAGCTTCTCCTTGTTGAACCAGGTGATCTGCCTGGAAGGCTTCCCTTTACCTTCCAAGACGAAGAGCTGAACCGGAGACTTGAGATGCTCAAGAGCGTAGACCAGGGTCTTGCCGCTCAGAGAGGGGGAACCGGCGTAGCCCTTCTCGACCACAGGAGTCACTTTCCCGCTCTCTCTCTCCAGGGAGAAGATTTTCCGTTGTCCCAGCTCCTCCGCAACGGTGTAGAGGCTCTTACCGTCTTGTGACCAGAGGATGGAGGAACAGGATCGGTCCCAACCCTGAGTCAGAACCCTCTCCTTCCCG
The DNA here is from genome assembly GCA_023621955.1 of Acidobacteriota bacterium. Lineage (GTDB taxonomy): Bacteria > Acidobacteriota > Aminicenantia > JAMOAD01 > JAMOAD01 > JAMOAD01. Next base: position 9,018 of record JAMOAD010000043.1, on the reverse strand, counting down.
GAGGCCCATTCGCGGAGGACGATACGGTAGCGGTCGGCCTCGTAGCCGGCCCTCTCCATGGCCAAGTAGGCCATGGTCCGTCCATCCGGAGAAAAGACCGGGGTGGTGTCCCAGGCAGGGTTGGTTGTGATCGCCTCGGCTGGCTTGGAACCGTCGATCCGCACTCGCCAGAGGTCGTAGTTGGTCGACCAAGCCTCTTGGCTTCCCCCTCTTCGGGCGGTGAAGACGACCTCTTGCCCATCCGGTGTGAAGGTGTACTCTTCACGGCCACCGAAGGGCTTCGTCGGAGAATCCATGGTCATACCCTTCATCAGATCGACCGGCTCACCGCCTCCCAGAGGGAGTGTGAAAAGGTGGGACCGGCGTCCATCGCCCCACGTATCCCAGTGGCGGATGAAGAGTTCGTCGTAGAGCTGTCCCGTCACCTTGCTCTTCTCCCTCTTGGCCAGCTCCTTCACGGTCTCTTCCAAGGTGGTGCAGGAGGGAAAGACCTGAAGGGAGAGAAGAAGCCTCTCCCCTTTGGGGGAGAGGAGGAAGCTCTCCACGTCCAGAGGGAGATCCGTAATCTGAACGGCCTCCCCTCCGTTGACCGGAACGGCCCAAACTTGGGCGGAGCCGGAACGGGTGGAGAGGAAGTAGACGGTCTTGCCGTCCGCAGACCAGAGGGGGGAGTAGTCGGCCGCCTGATGGCTCGTGAGGCGACGGGGAGACTTCCCGGTGGTATCAGCCAGCCAGAGGTCGGTTCTTCCCCGGTTGGCTTCCATATCGGTGGTGCGAAGGACAAAAACGACCCACTGTCCATCCGGAGAGATGAGGGGTTCGCTGATTCTCTCCATGGTCAGAAGATCGTTCACTGTGAAGGGATGACTCTCTTGGGCCTGCAAGGGGGAAATCCCCAGCCCGAAGAAAAGGGCGAGTCCCAAGAGGGACATTAACAATATATGACTCTTCATGTCGCCTCCTTAAGGGTGAATTCTAGCGGAACCGGTTCCTCAAGGGCGCCGGTTGATCATCACCACGTAACCTTCCAGATCGGTAAAGCCCTCGCCGGAATAGAGCTCACGGGCTCCCAGGTTGGTTTCGTGAACCTCCAGTTTCGGTTGTCGTCCCAACCGACGGGCCATGGCCAGCCCCTCTTTGAGCAAACGTCGCCCCAGCCCCTTCCTGCGGTGGTCTGGGTGAACCGCCATGTGGTGGAGGTAGAGCCTCCTCCCGTCGTCGGTGATCCAAAGGGCTCCCAGAACGGCATCTCCCTCCCAAAGGGAGAGTATCGCCCCGCCCTTCTTCAGAGTCTCGAGAGCCACCTCCCAGACATCCCCCCTTTCGGGCCTCTCGATGTCGGTCAGAACCCAGAGTCGCCGTATTTTCTCGTAAAGCTCTCTGTCGACATCGGTTCGGAGAATCATCTCTTCCCCTTGACCGGAGGCTTTACCAGATCCATGTCGTGGAAGACCGCGAGCGCCTCAACGATGAAAGGATCCTTGCGGATCTCTTGGAACCAATCTCCCCGTCGCTTCTTCTGATAATCAGGCTCCCCCTTCAACTCTCCGTCGCTCTCGGTCGGAAGAGGCTCCAGGAGGGGGTTTTCCTTCTGAAGACGGCGGATTTGGGCATCCTCGCGGCGCAAATCGATCTGCTCCTTCTGAAAGGTCTGCAGGTTAAGACTCTGGAGAGTCCTTCCCCGAAGGCGGATCAACCGGTCCCTGTTCTTCTGGAAGAGTCCCAACAGGGGATCTTTCAAGACCCGTTCCCGGCTCCTCCTCTGAACCTCTCGAATCGGCAGAGGTTGGTTCCACTTCTGGAAAGAGAGGGCCGAGAGGTGGTCCCAGGTCAAGGGGTAATCCATGTACCTCTCACCGATCTCCAGCGCGTCCATAGGATCCGGGAGAACAACGTCGGGAACGACCCCCTTCACTTGAGTCGACGCCCCTGTCACCCTGTAGAACTTCTGTATCGTCAGGGTGAGGGCCCCTAAGGGACGCAGGTTCTTCCACTCGTCGGAGGTGTAGTCATCCAAGTTGAGCATGGCCTGGACGGTTCCCTTCCCGAAGGTTGTCTCTCCGCCCACGATGATGGCGCGGCCGTAGTCCTGGAGGGCCCCGGCGACGATCTCCGACGCGGACGCACTCATGGCGTTGACAAGGACGATCAACGGGCCAGACCAAGTGACGCGCCCATCATCGTCGCGAAGAATTTGGGCAGGCTTTTTCTTGTCCTTGACCTGAACCACCGGGCCGGAGGGGAAGAAGAGGCCGGTCATCTTGACGGCATCATCGAGAAGACCTCCACCGTTGTTTCTCAGGTCCAAGACGATCCCTGCAACCCCCAAGCGCCTCAGCTTCTCTACCTCTTTGGCGACATCGTCAGAGGAGCTCCTGCCGTTGTTCTGGTTCTTGATGTCATGGTAAAACTTGGGAAGTTCAATGTACCCATAGGTCTTCCCGGTACTCTTCTCCTTGATGAGAGAGGAGCGGGCGTAGGTCTCTTGAATCTGGACGACATCCCTGATCAGGGCGACCATCTCGATCCGTCCGTCAGGCTTTCGAACCGTCAGACGAACCCGGGAGCCCTTTTTCCCCCGTATATACTTAACCGCTTCGGTGACGTTGATCCCCACCAGATCCACTGGATCCTCGTCCCCTTGGGCAACCTTCAGAATCAGATCCCCCGCCTTGATCTTCCCCTCCCTCCAGACGGGACCGCCGGGAATCACCTCGGCCACTCGGATGTAGCCGTTCTCCTCGCCCAGAAGGGCGCCGATACCCTCCAGGGTTCCGCTCATCTCGATCTCAAACTCATCCTTCTTATCCGGTGCGAAGTAAGATGTATGGGGATCGAAGACCGCGGTCACGGCGTTCAGGAAATGGGAGTTCACGTCGTCCTTACTGGCCTCCAACAACCTGTTAAAAAAGCTGTTGACCCCCTTTTCCACGGCCTTTCGCGCCTTCTCCTCCTTAACGGGGTCGAAGAGGTTCGGGGCCGCCCCCTTCTCCTCTCCGATCAGGTCTAGGTAGTAGGTCAAAGCCATGTACTTGACCCTCTTCCGCCAATACTCCTGTAAAGCCGCCGCATCCAGGAAATACCCCCTCTTCCTGGGGTCCAGCTCCAAGGCCTCCTCTTTACGGAACTCCAAGGGTCTTTTGAAGAGCTCTTTGCAATAGGCCTGAGCCTGGCGGACCCTATTCTTGAGGATCTTGTCTCCATCTTCGGCCAAGGAGAAACGGCCGGAACGCCAACCATCGTCAACGAGAAGAGAGTACTTCTGCAACGCCTCGATATCGGAGCGGAAGAGAAAGTTTTTCCCGTAGTCCAGCCGTTCCAGGTAGGCCTTGAAAGCCTTTTTGGAGAAGGAGTCATCCACGGGGATGGGCTGGTAGTGCCAATTTCCAAGCCCGTAGTAGAGGATTCCTGAAAGGACGTCTTCCCTAGTGGGAAGATCCCCCAGAACCCCCGCCGCGGGGAAGAGGAATAGGCTGGAAAGGAGTAAGACCATAAAGAGTGAGGAGTGTTTCATATCGACCTCGTAGTGACTCCCTATTGTACAGCGCCTGGGAGAAACCTTCAAGAAACTTCTCATAGGTATACGCAAAAGGGTGCGCAGAGTTGCCCGGAAGAGCTCTTCCAGGAGAGCGGACTCTGCTCCCTGGATCAGCTCAAGGTTTTCTGAAGAGAATCTCTCAGAGAGATCAGGGAGAAAGGTTTCTGAAGGTAGCCGTTCGGCTGCTCTTCGCCGAAGCGGCGCCGCGTCTCATCTCCTGAGAAGCCGCTACAGACGATCACCGGAGTCTCCCACCCACGCCGACGGATCTCCCGGAAGGTCTCCGCACCGTCCATTTTCGGCATGGTCAGATCCAGAAGCACGGCTCGGAAGTTCAAGCCCGGTGTCGCGAAGAGGTCGAGGGCTTCCAAGCCGTTCGAGGCGGTCAGGGGCTGAAAGCCGAGAGATTCCAGCATTTCGAAGGTCACCTCCCGAACGTCCCTCTCATCCTCCACCAAGAGAATGAGACCTTCCCCTCTCCAGAGGGGGTTCGTAGAGACCTGTGACCCCTCCGGTTGCTCTCTCTCTCCTTGGAAGGGAGGGAAGAAGATCCGGAAGCGACTCCCCTTCCCAACTTCACTCTCCACCTCCACCATAGCCCCGTGGGAGCGGACGATACCGGCGACCGCCGCAAGGCCAAGCCCGCGGCCCAGGAACTTGGTCGAGAAGAAGGGATCGAAGATCTTCTCCTTGGTCGCCTTATCCATTCCACATCCTGTGTCGACAACCTCAAGGTAGGGCCACTCCCGATCGTTTTCCTTCTTCTTCCCGGTCACGATCCGAACCTGGCCTTCCTCCTTACCCAAAGCCTCGGATCCGTTGATCGCGAGGTTGACAACGACCTGTCTGAGCTGGACAGGATCACCGTAGATCAGGGGGATATCCTTCGAAAGATCAAAGCGGAGAGAGCACTTCTTCGAAACCGAGAGTTCCAACAGAGGCTCCAGCTCTTCCACGAGAGAGGAGAGGCTGAGACTCTCCATGATGAGGGCCGTTCTCCCCGAATAGGCCAGAAGTTGCCCTGTGAGATCCGCGGCTTTGAGAGCGGCCTTCCGCGCCCTCTCAATCAGCCCGCCCACGTTGTTCCCACCGTTCATGGAGAGGTTCTGAAGGGCGAGCTCCAGATTCCCTAAGGCGGACATCAGCAAGTTGTTGAAATCATGGGCGATACCGCCGGCGAGAAAGCCCAGACTCTCCAGCTTCTGGGCATGTCGAACCTGAACCTCCAGAGCATCCCGCTCCGCCTCCGCCCTCTTCCGATCGGAAATATCGATGATGACGCCCCTCAGGCCGGCAGGCTTTCCCTCCCTCCAGACCGGAGCCGAGTAGATCTGTGCCTGAAAGATAGACCCATCTTTCCGGCGGACATTATACTCCCCTCCTCCCCGCGATCCCGCCTTCATTCTGTCTGACATCACCTCGGTAGCCTTCTCCCGCTCCTCGGGAACGACGGTTTCCCAAAGGGAAACCCCTCGCGACAGGTCTTCCTCGGTATATCCATAACACTGGAATGCCTCCTGGTTTGCTAGGGTGATGCGCCCTGAGGCATCGCACTCAAAGATGGGCTGGGGAAGAAGGTCCGCCAACTCTCTGTACTTTTTCTCGCTCTCCCGAAGCATCGCCTCGGCCTCTTTCCTCATGGAGATATCCAAGGCGGTGGCTACATAAAGAACTCTACCATGGTAGGGAATGGTTCTCACACAAACATCGAACCAGAGACTTTCCCCGCTCTTGGCCGCCATTCGGATCTCATACCACTGAGGGGCGTCTCTGCCCTCTCTCCTTGCCCTCCCGTATTCGATGGCCTTTCCCTGGTCTTCGGGATGGATGATCATCCAGACCTCCATCCTGGAAAGCTCCTCCCAGGAGTACCCCAGGGTCTTCAACACAAAAGGGTTGACGTAAAGGAAGAGGTCACGATCGTCCCAGAGGAAGATCCCCGCGTCGATCGTCTCGGAGAGGGCGCAAAACATCTCTTCGCTCTCTAGGGGAGAAGACGAAGAGGGGTAGCGCCATCTCTCAGAGCTGTTCCTTTTTCCTCCCTGGGAGACTCCCCTGGAGAGAGGCTGCCTCCCCTTCCCTTGGAGATGGAAGGGGGGAAAGACCCGACCGCAAGATGTCACCACCATTAGGGACAGTATTTGATGATCATTTCACCGGCGTCGGCCAAACCCATGTCCCGCGCCTTGATAAGGTCCAGACACCCCTCCCGGACCTGTTTCCCTTTGATCTTCGCCATCCCCCGCTCGTAGAAAGCCTGGGGGTAGTCTCCCTTCAAGGATATGGCCTTGTCGTAGTCTTGCAAAGATCCCGGGAGATCTTCCAGGAGAACCTTCAGGTTTCCGCGGCAGTAATAGAGATCCGCCCTCTCTCCGTTCAAGGCGATCGCATCGTTGTAATCGGCCAGGGCTCCACTCAGATCATCGCTCCCCATCTTGATGGAAGCCCTGAGTTGGTAAACCGCCCATGGAGGAGGGGGGCTCTTCCAGAACTTGAGGGCATCGTTACAGTCCTGAAGCGCACCGTTCAAGTCGTTGAGAAGCTTACGGGCCAGGGCTCTGCCCAGAAAAGCAGAGGAGTTCTGGGGGTTCAGCTGAATGGCTTTTGTAAAATCGCCGACCGCTCCTGCCAGGTTGCCCCCTCCCAACTTTTTGAACCCATTGTCGATGAGCTCTTGATCGGTGGGGGATTTCGTTTGAGGCTGAGCAAAAAGAAAAGCACCCATGAGCACCAAAAGGATTAAAATAGTCGTTCCACGGATCCCTTTTCTCACCTGCACTCCTCCTGCAGAGCTCTTGTCTCATTTTTATATATAAGAAAATCTGGCAACATGTCAAATAGTTTTAGAAAACCATCTTGTTCTAAGCAGGCTCCTTCTTGGCTTTTTCCAAAGATCCCCCGGCAGGTATTTCAAGGGGAGAGGCCGCCTTACCCCTCCCCTTTCATGGAAAGAGTGAAAGGAAGCGGCTCGAGAATCCTCTGCCCCTTGTCCTTCAACCGGTGGATCTTTTCGACCACATCCATCCCCGAGACGACCCTGCCAAAGACGGCGAACCCTTGACCATCGGGATTCCGTTTTCCTCCAAAGTCGAGCTCCGGTTCATCCCTAAGGGTGAAGAAAAACTCAGTGGAGGCGCTTCCCGGTTCGGATCTGGCGAAGGAGAGGGCTCCCCGGAGATGGGAGAGTCCGGTTTGTTCCGTGGTCTCATGGGCGACCCTGGGGGCCTTGTCGACAAGGCGATCCTCCATGAGCCCCCCTTGGACGACGAGAATCTTCACTTTGTTCCGTGGTTGGTTCTCCATGGTGACCGTTCTGTAGAAGCTCCCTTTATTCAAGTACCCCTCTCGAACCATTCTGATGAAATGGCCCGCCGAAAGGGGAGCCTTATCGGTAAAGAGTTCCACCTCAATCTTCCCGAGGGATGTCTCCAGAATGGCTCTCGTCCTCGGAGTTTCACCCAGAGCGAGGGCCAAGGAGAGTGAGAAAAAGGTCAGAAAGAATAAAGCCCTCCTCATCACTCCCCTCCCGCGGCTTTGGCCTGGGGCTCCATATCCACACGGCGGATTCTTCCTTGGAGTTTTCCCTCGATCTTCCCGCCTCTCTCACGGATATACTCGATCAGAATCTGCCTCTGGAAGACCGACGTGTCGAACCGGTCCGTTCCCATCAGGAATTGGACATAACCGTCTCCACCGCTAGCGAGGAAGCCGTTTGTGATCACCCGGTAACTCTTCTCCGGATCTATGGGCTCCCCTGCCAGTTTCGCTTCCACAAGGCGCTTCTCTCCCCTGTGGAAGAGGAGTTCAACCCCTTCGGAGACCTGGGGAAAGGCACCGGCACCGGAAGAGACTGTTGCGGCGTAGCGGAAAAGTTCCAGAAGCTGCGAACCCTTGAGGGTAACAAGGTAGCCTGAGTTGTCGAAGGGTAAGACTTCATAGATGTTTCGCGTTGTAACCGAACCGGCGGGGAGGTCCGCCCTGAGGCTTCCGCCGTTGAGAATCGCCAGTTGAGCGCCATACCTGCGGCCGTACCAGAGGAGTGAGTCTGCGGCGATGTTCCCGAGAGGGGTCTCTTCTTGACGGCTCCTCTGGCTGAAAAGAGTCTCCGGGGCTTCCCCCACCGGGGAGGAAAGCATCTCGTCAGCCTTCTTCCCGTAGGGTTCCAAGAGCTTGAGAAGGTTCTGGTCTTCTAAGATCGGAGTCCCCAGATAGGTCAGCCCCTCTTTTCCCCGGACCGGCAAATTCACTGGAAGGGCCCTCCAGACAAAGCTCTTTCGTCCATCCCTTCTCAGAGTCAAGATCCCCTCCCCCACTTCAAGCCCCCAGTTCCAGGCCTGCACGATAGGAACACCGTTCACACTCAGCGGCGCCTCGAGTTTCGTGTGGGTGTGGCCGTCCACGATCAGATCTATTCCGGGAACCTCCCTGGCCAAACGCTTTGAGCCAAGGTTCTCCTCCTCGAAGATCCCCATGTGGCAGAGAACGATGACAACGTCGGCTCTTTTTCTCAGAAGAGGCACCCACCTCTTGGCGGCGACAACCTCATCTTCTACGACAACCTCGTCAAGAACAGACTTCTTGGCCACCTTTCCCAGTTCCGATGTCGTCAGCCCCAAAACGGCAACGCGAAAGCCCTTCATCGCCTTGATCGTGTAGGGCTTGACAGGCCATGGCCCTTGTTTTCGATAGACATTGGCGGAGAGGAAAGGGAAACGTGCCCTGCCGGCCTGTTCCAAGAGCACTTCCAAACCGTTGTCAAACTCATGATTCCCTAAGCTGAGAGCGTCGTATCCGATAGCGTTGTAGCCGAGAATATCGGGTTCCCCTTTGAAGAGGTTGGACTCCGGCCTTCCGGTATTGATATCCCCAGCATCCAGGACGAGCACGTTCTGGTGGGCTTTTTTGACCCCCGCCACCAGGGTAGCCCGTGCCGCAAGCCCCGCCGCATTGGGTCCTGGATGGTTAAAGAATTTCAGGGGATGCCCGTGGTGATCGTTTGTGTGGAGAACAACGAGCTCCATAGCCGATGTCTCCGCTTGAGGAGCGGGATTGCGAGAACAAGTACAGAAGAGAAGGAGAAAAATTAACCCAAGAGATTTCCAATGCCCCATCGTATCCTCCCGATTATCTTGATGATCTCTCTCGAAAGCGAAAGAGACCATGCCAGCAAGACAAACACTCCCTTTATAAGAGACTCTTAAGTTCCAACAACGGTTCACAGTGCTGCTTCTGACTTTTTATTTTATCATTCCTTCCAGGAGGAACGAAACTTTTCCTCCCCTCCTAGCCCGCTTTTCTCTTCCCGACGACTCTTTTCCACCTACCTACAATAACCTATAACGAACCTATAACGGACACTCCTTTTAACATACAACGATACAACGAATACAACGGACACTCCATTTTAATACCCCGAGCCCAAGCACTTCACATCCTTCACTCACAGCATTACCTGAAACGATTTACAACGGATCTATGAC
>JAMOAD010000205.1 GCA_023621955.1 Acidobacteriota bacterium | reverse complement strand
CTTATGGAAGTCTCCCAAGATTGGGAAACAGATAGAATCTATGTCAGATTCGACGAAGGTCAAGAGGCCTGTGAATGAATTTACAGAAAAGAAGTTGCTTTATCTGAAGATGGCCGATAACCGGGAGTATTGACAGCTACCGGAGATTTCTGAAAAGGTCGTTTTGAGAGAAAAATGTTTCACACTGGAAAAGAGAAGGAGGCCTTTTTGGATCCTGCTCAGGAAGAACAGGAGGCCTTGCCGGAGAGGGGTTGCCTAAATTTCGGCTCTTTCCGCCGTTCTCAACCCAGAGCCTCCGGAGCGACGCTGGGAGAAGTGTTAAGCCTTAGCCTTTGGTGTCGAGGAAGCCCTGATCGACCGCTTCCGGATGGCCTTGAGAGGCCTGAACGGCCAGTTCGTCACACCGTTCGTTCTCCGGATTCCCCGAGTGTCCCCGTACCCAGACCCACTCGATCTCGTGCCTGGAGATGGCACTCAGAAGTTTTTCCCAGAGATCGGAGTTTAGGGCCTTCTCCTTTTTGTTCCTCATCCACCCCCTCTTTCTCCACCCCTCCGCCCACCCTTTAGAAACCGCGTTGACGAGGTATTGGGAGTCGCTGTGCAGTTTCACGCGGCAGGGCCTCTTGAGGGCCTCTAGAGCCTCCAAAGCGGCGGTAAGTTCCATCCTGTTATTGGTGGTCTGAGCGAACCCTCCGGAAAGTTCCTTCCTGTTCCCCTGGAAAAGAAGAACCGCGGCCCACCCTCCCGGACCGGGGTTGCCCAGGCAGGCGCCGTCGGTGTAGACGGTCACCTCCGGAAGGGCTCTCTCCTTGGGGGTCAACGTTTTCCCTTGAAGAGGGAGACTCCCCCCATGACGAGAAGGGCCAGGGGAAAGAGGGAGAAAAACGCGAGCAGTTCCGGAAAGGGTGTCTTCAATGCGCTCTGGTCCGGCCTCTCTCTCCTGTAGAAGACTCTCACCTTTCCACCCGGCCGATACCCGCGGATACTCGCCTGGGCATAAGGAACCGTCCCGACCCCCCGTTCCTGAACGTTGAGAGAGACGTAGTTCACGCGGTTGGAACGGTAGAGATGACCGGCCACGGTATACCGGGAGGTGACCCTGGGCTCCCAACCGTCGACGGGGTTGCGGGGATCCGGTGAAAGAAGGGTCTTGGCGATTTCCACCCTCTCGACGACGCCATCGACGCTGGGGGCGAGGCGCCAGGAGATCCACCGGGAAAGGTGGTAGAAAAAGACGATGGAACCGAAGAGAAGGAGGAGGACCAGGATCCGCTTAAACATATGGCTCTCCTCCCTCTCCCTCTTCCTTCAGCCTTGCTGTTGGGCCTGGACTGCGGTCAGGGCGATGGTTCCGACGATATCGTCCGCGGAGCAGCCCCTGGACAGATCGTTCATCGGCTTGGCCAGCCCTTGGGTGACCGGTCCCAAGGCGTCGGCCTTGGCGAGTCGCTGAACGAGCTTGTAGCCGATGTTGGCGGCGTCCAAATCGGGGAAGACGAGAACGTTGGCCTTCCCGGCCACGGGGCTGTCAGGCGCCTTGAGTTTTCCCACCTTGGGAACAACCGCCGCGTCGAGCTGCATCTCGCCGTCCAAGGCCAGGTTCGGGGCGAGCCCCTTGGCGATCTTGACGGCTTCGGTGACCTTCTCCACGTCCGGATGGGAAGCGCTTCCCCTGGTGGAGAAGGAGAGCATGGCCACAATCGGCTCCTTCCCGACGAGACTGCGGAAGGTCTCCGCCGAGGAGATGGCGATATGGGCAAGTTCCTCCGCTGTAGGGTTGGGGTTCAGAGCGGCGTCGGAGAAGAGGAAGATCCCGTCGGCCCCGTAGGTGGGTTCAGGCAGGACCATGATAAAGGCCGCCGACACGAGCTTGATGCCGGGAGCGGTCTTGATGATTTGAAGGGCGGGGCGCATGATGTCGGCGGTGGCGTGAACCGCGCCGGAGACCATACCGTCGGCTACCCCCTTCTTCACCAGCATGACCCCGTAGTTGACCGGGTCACGAAGGTAT
>JAMOAD010000171.1 GCA_023621955.1 Acidobacteriota bacterium | reverse complement strand
CGGAACCGTTCTCTGGAAAACCTGAGGGCGTTCTCCCGCATCCGGTCTCTATTAAAAACCCCTTTCCCAAAATTGTCAACAACCTCCCCCAGGGACTCGGGTGTCCCTTCATGGAAGAAGAGCCCCGTCTCGTTCTCGACGACCGTCTCCAGAGCCCCGCCCCTTCCGAAGGCGATCACGGGGGTACCACAGCTCTGAGCCTCCAGGGGAACGATTCCGAAATCCTCCTCCCCCGGAAAGATGAGGGCTTTGGCCTTTCGGTAGTGCTCCCTGATGACGGTATCGTCGTTCCCCCCCAGGAAGGTGATGTTAGAGCGGGCCATCTTCCTGAGCCTCTTTCCCTCGGGCCCCTCTCCCAGAATGCGCAGGGGGATGCCGGAACGGTTGAAGGCCTCCACGGCCAAGTCGACTCTCTTGTAAGGGACCAGCGCGGAGACCAGAAGGAAAAAGGGCTCTCTCTGGTCGCCCTCCTCCCCGGGAGTGAAAAACTCGGTGTCCACAGGGGGGTAGAGGAGCTGGGATTCCCTCCGGTAGTAGAGCTCGATTCTCCTGCCCACGTTCCGGCTGTTGGCAACGAAGAGGTCGACCCGAGCCGAGGAGGCCGCGTCCCAAGTGCGTAGGTAGTGGGCCGCCCCCGAGACGATCAGCCTCTTGATCCCTCGGCTCTTCCCGAAGTAGGCGCCGAACTGGTTCCAAACATACCGCATCGGGGTGTGACAGTAGCAGATGTGAAGAGCCTCCGGAGGGGGGACAACCCCTTTGGCCACGGCGTGGGAGGAGCTGATGACAAGGTCGAAGCCTGAAAGATCGAAGCTCTCCGCCGCCGCAGGAAAGAGGGGTAGGTAACTCCGGTAACGGCTCTTTCCCCAGGGAAGACGTTGAATGAAGGAGGTCCTGATGGGGAGGTTCTCTATCGTCTCTCTCTGGCTCCCCTTCCGGTGAACCAGGGTGAAGAGGACGATCTCCTCCACATCTTCCCGCTCTTTCATGGCCAGGACGATCTCCTCCAGAACCTTTTCGCCGCCCCGAACCCCTACGAGCCAATCGTGAACCAAGGCCACCCTCATCTCACACTCCTCCCCCGGGAACGTTGAAGAGTCCCAGGAGGCTCTCTTCCCACCACTCTCGCGATCTCGAACCCTGGCAACCTCCCCCAGGACTCAAGATTCCGAAGCCCAAAGCCCCCCTTTGGCACCGGCTCCGAAGAGGTCCCTTCCCGGAAGACCCTCCGCGACACCGGCGGAGATCGATCAAAAGAGCTCCCCGGAAGGCGGGGGAAAGAAAGCCGACCATGACCCCACTTCCCCCCCAGAACCTTATTTCACCTTGAGCCAGAGAAGAATCTCCTTCAGGTTGGGTTTCTTCCCGTAAGAGAGAATCCCGATCCGGAAGATCTTGGCGGAGAGGTAGGTGATCCCCAGAGTTGTCAGAACGAGGAGGCCAAGAGAGAGGGCGATCTGCCAGAGAGGGGGGGTCGAGAAGGCGGTTCTCACGAACATCAAAATCGGCGTGAAGAAGGGAAAGAACGAGAGGAGGACCACCGCGGTGTTGTCGGGATTCTGAATCGTCGAGAAGGCGATGATGAAGGGGATCAGGATCAGGAACATGATGGGCTGGAGAAACTGCTGGGCCTCCTGGTCGGTGTTCGAGACCGCCCCGGCGATGGCGAAGAGGGTCGAATAGAGGAAGTAACCCAGGACGAAGAAGAGCGCAAAGGAGAGGAAAATCGAAGGGGAGAGCGTGAAGCCCTGAAACTCCATGGGGAGGTAGGAGGTGAAGTAGAAGTAGGACCCGAAGAGCATGAAGCACCAGATTCCCACTTGAAGGAGGCCTGCCAACCCGACTCCGAAGACCTTTCCCAGGAGGAGGCGGAAGGAGTCGACCGAGGAGAGGAGGACCTCGATGATCCTGGCGTTCTTCTCTTCCACGACACCCCTCATGAGGATCTGCCCATACCCCATGATCACACCGAAGAGGAGAGAGACCAGGAGAACCGAGAGGAGGTATTCACCGATGAACCC
>JAMOAD010000241.1 GCA_023621955.1 Acidobacteriota bacterium | reverse complement strand
GGGGCTCACAAGTACAAGAAGGAGAACCTCCTGGCGGAGTACACCGGCGCCTCCATCTCCACCGCCGACCGAGAGCAACTCATCGCCCTCTACGACGGGGGGATCAAACAGTTCGACGACACGGTCGGAGATGTTCAGGCCTTTCTCGAGAAGGGAAAACTCCTGGACAACACGGTCGTGGTGGTCATGTCGGATCACGGTGAGAACCTCTACGAGAGCAGCTATGGAATGGGACACGGGGATCATCTCCGGGGGCCCTACGGCAACCGGATGACCTTCGGGGTCCGGGCCCCGAAGAGAAGCTTCAAGGGGATTCGGATTAAGGCCGTGGTCAGGGACATCGACATCGCCCCCACCCTCCTGGAGCTCCTCAACCAACCCCGGCCTCCCTCCTTTCGGGGGAAGACACTGGTTCCTTTCCTTCAGGGGGCTCCCGGAGATGGCTTCCCCGCCTATTCGGAGACGGGGATCTGGTATACTCGGAACATTCCCTCCATTCCCAAGGGAGTCAGGCTTGACTACCCCGACATCACCGAGCTCATGGAGGCCGACAAGCTCACCGATGAGATCGTTCTGAAGGACAAGTACCGTGCCCAGGTCATCAACGCCAAGCACAGGGCGTTGGAGACGGACGGCTACAAATGGATCTACATGCCCGGTCCAGAAGGGGCTAGGTATGAGCTCTACAAGCAGGACCAGCCTATGGTTCCGGAGTTGGACATCGGAAAAGACGTAAACCCCTTCTTCCTGGAAAACTTCAAGAACCTTCTTCAGAGAACGTTTTCCAAGAAGTTCATCCCCTACGGGGGGCACTTCTTAGAGAGAGGCGTCTTTCCGGATTCCCCGCAGGTACGTATGCCGGATCTTCCCTTCTCCCAGGAAGAGGAGAAGAAGAAGGGTCAGAGGTAGGGAATCCTCCTCTTCAGCTCCCAGGGAAGTTCTATCCCCAGAGGCTTCAGGAAGAGGTTTTCCCAGAGGGTGATGAAACTCTTCACCTCTTCGGGCTTGAGGACGGCTCCGACCACATCCCCCTTTCCTCCGGCCGAGAAACCCCTCCCTGTGGCTTCTCCGATGAGCTCCGGAAAGGGGCCCGTTCGGGTACGGAGGTAAAACTGGAGATCTTCCCCTCGGTCGTGAACCACCAGGGAGAGACGGTCCGGGTCGCGGGCGTAGAGGGTTCTGCAGAGCTGGGAGCTGATCAGAGGCTTTCCCGAAAAGAAGACGGCCTGGAAGGGCCCCTCGTGAAGGAGGCTCGCTTCCGCGCTCCTCAGGGCCTCTTCGATCTCCTCTTCCAGGCGGACAAAGAGTTCCTCCTTCAGGAGCTCCCAGAGGTCTATGGTCCTGACCCTCTCCATGAGCAGGAGGACCATCTCCCTTCTTCCCGTCCTGTAGGGAAGGTCCAGAAGGGTGACCAGGCGGAGAAACTCGGATCGTTCCCTTCCCTCACTCTCTAAAAACCGGTCCAGAGCGATGCTTCTCTCTGAACCGTCGGGAGTCTTGAAGCCTGTGTCCCCCCAGACCCCCAGCCAATAGAGGAGGTCCTCCGACCGGGAGAAGTGCCTTCTCAGAACGGCCGTAGTGGAGAGGGCATCCCCGGGGTCTCCTCCCAATATCAGGGGGTTGATGAGTCTGATCCCTTCGGGGGCCCTGTAGCCGCCGTGGTGATCGTAGGCCGTAAAGTTTCCCTGAGCCGTTCTCTGGAGGAAGAGATACTCCTCTTGAGAGAGGTTCATGTCCGCCAGGAGGATCTCCCGAGGGGAGAGGGAAGAGAGCTCCTCTCTCTCCGGGGCGGTGAGGCTGTACCTTCCGGGGGAGGGGGGAAAGAAGAGAGGCTCCTCTCCCCTCTCCTCCCGGAGGATCAACGCCGATGCGACGCCGTCGGTGTCCCAGTGGTGAACAACCACCAGGGGGTCAGGGGACGAGAGGGTTGTCGCTGGCGATGATGACATCGGCTACTTCAGGGCGCATCTGGTCTTCCGGAGGACGTTTCCCCTCGAGGACCAGGTTCCGCATCTTCGTCCCCGCG
>JAMOAD010000306.1 GCA_023621955.1 Acidobacteriota bacterium | reverse complement strand
TCTTCAATTTCGACCTCATGGAGGTCTCCCGGCTTCTTCTGGAGGAGGTTGAAAGCCTCCGACTCGCCTCTTTCACGGAGAAGTCTCAAAGGTATGTCACCCTTCAGGGGGACTATACGGTTCCCAAGGAGTTCTCTCCAGAGGATCGGGAGGCTTACCGCCTGGTCGTGGAAGATCTTAACGGCTTCTACCGTACCGCCTGCGAGAGGTTGAAACCTCTCTTCGTCGACCTTCCCCGGGCCGAAGAGAGGGCGAAGGAGGACGCCCGCTACATCCTCCCCTTAGGGACCCAGGGCCAACTGGGCATGACCCTGAACGCCCGTAACCTCGAGCATCTCTTCCGAAAACTCAAGAGGAGCCCTCTGAGGGAGGCTCAGGATCTGGCTGAAGAGCTTTGGAAACTTGTCAGAACCGTCGCTCCCTCCATCCTTCTCTTCAACGACCCTTCCCCCTTCGATAAGAACCTCTGGGAGCGGTTGGAGAACCACCTGCCCAAGAGAGAGGAAGGGATCGGACTCACCGAGGAGTTCTCCCTCATCGGGGCGACCTCGGGAGGGGATGAGCTGATTCTCTCCCTGTTGGCGGTCTCAAGAAGGGGAGTCCCCGTCAAACATCTGATCGGCTGGGCGACCTCCCTGGACGGGGAGGAGAAGCGGGAGGTCTACGACGACCTCTTTCGGGAGATGGCCTTCTTCGACACGCCGCCTCGGGAGTTCGAGGCCGTGGACCTCACCTTTCAGGCCGTCGTGAGCGCCTCCAACTTCGCCCAACTGAAGCGCCACCGTTTGGCAACTCTCTTGGCCTCCTCCTACGACCTCTCCCTGGGGGTGACGGTTCCTCCCTCCCTGGTGGAGGTGGGCTTGGAAGGGGAGTTCAGGGGTTTGATCGCCAAGGCCGAAGAGCTCTATGAAAGGTTGGCCGCCCGCTACGGTGAAGCCGCAGAGTACCTCTTGACCAACTCCCACAGGCGTAGGGTCGTAGTCAAGATGAACCTGAGGGAGCTCTACCATTTCGTGCGTCTTCGTTCGGACTCCCACGCCCAGTGGGATATCCGAGCCCTCTCCCAAAGGTTGGAGGCTCTGGCCAAGAGGCTCTTTCCCCTGGCGGCCTCCCGGCTGTGCGGGAAAGACGCCTTCCCCTCCGGTCCCGGAGAGAGGGCAGGGTCCCCCGAGGGAGGCGCATGAAGGGACGGGCATTTTTTCCGGCCCTGCTCCTGGTTTTCCTCCTCTTCCCCTCCTGCGTAAAACGTCCATCCCTTGAGACTCTCCCTTCCCCCAAGGAAGAGGAGCCCCTCCTCGTTCCTCCTGCCCAACAGGAGGACTCCTACGTTCAGGAGGAGAGGAGCGTGGGAGCCTCCACCGCCGCTCCGGATTCTCAGAGGGGGGAGTCCCGATTGTTTTCCAGCCCGAGCCTTCTTTCGGAGAAGACCTCTCCGCTCTTCTACCAAGAGGGCGTGGCTTCCTGGTACGGTCACGATTTCCACGGCAAGAGGACCTCTTCGGGGGAGCGGTACGATATGGACGCCTTGACGGCCGCCCACCCCACTCTTCCTCTGGGGACCCAGGTCGAGGTTGTGAACCTGGAGAACGGCAAGGCGGTCAAGGTGACGGTGAACGACCGGGGACCCTTCAAGAAGGGGAGAATCGTGGACCTCTCCCGGGAGGCGGCCAAGAGGTTGGACATGATCGGCCCTGGAACGGCCAAAGTGGCGGTCAAGGCCTTCTCTCTCCCAGGGGAGGGGAGGGTCCTCGGGACGCCACCCCCTCCGGTTCTTCCCGAGAGGGTGGACGCGAGGATTCTCTATAGGCTCCAGGTTGGAGCCTTCTCGGTTCGGGAGTACGCCATGGAGAGGCTGGAGAAGTTGAAGAGCCTCTTCCCTGAAGACCCCTTTCAGATGGTCGTCGAGGGGCCCTACTTCAAAATCGTTGCCGATTCTCCTCAGGAGATACTCCTGAACGACTTGAAGAGACGCCTTGCCTCCAGGGGCTACGGGTCCTACATACGGAGCCGCTTCGCTCAAGAGTGAACC
>JAMOAD010000135.1 GCA_023621955.1 Acidobacteriota bacterium | reverse complement strand
CTTCCAATCCAACCGAAAGAACATGAACGGTCTCTATAGGGTTCCTTTCGAAGGAGGAGGGGCCCGGCCTCTCTGGAAAGAGTTCTGGATGGTTTCCTCTTGGGGGCGGGAGGCCCCGGATGGAAAGTCTCTGGTCTTCAACACCTCCTCAGAGGCCTATGCCTACTGGTGGAGAGAGGGCTATCGGGGGAGCAACGGCGCCGACCTGTGGCTTTATAGAAAGGAGAAAGGCTCATTCTTGAAGCTGACGGAGGATCAGGGCAATGACCTCTTTCCCGCGTGGGCCGCTGATGGCAAGAGCCTCTACTACTCCGCCCACCCCAAGGGGGAGTGCCAGAACCTCTTCCGCATCTCCGCCCAGGGAGGCAAACCAGAGAAGATCACCTCCTTCACCTCGGGAACACTCCGCTGGGTGACTTCGGCGTCTCGGGCACCCAGGGTTGTCTTCGAACACGACCACAAACTTTGGCTCTACGATGCGAGCACCGGAGAGACCAAGCCTCTTCCCATCCTCCTCCCTTCGGACACGAAAGGGCCCGATCTCTTCAGGGCGAAGGTCTCGAAGCTGGACGGTTTCTCCCTCTCACCGGACAACAGGAAGCTCCTGCTTCTGGCCAGGGGGCGACTCTACCTCTCCGACAAGGAGGGAAAGCTTGTCACTCCCTTGACCGAAGGGGGGAGCCGAGCCGAGGATCCCCTGTGGGATAGGGATTCCCAGAGGGTTTACTACCTCTCCGACAAGGAGGGGGAGGTTCACCTCTTCGCCATGGACCCTCTGGCGCCCGAAAAGGAGGAGAGGCTGACCAAGAGCCCCCTCCTACGTCAGACTCTGAAGATCTCCCCTGACGGACGGTACCTCTCTTTCGTCGCCGCCAAGAAGAGGCTGACCCTTCTGGATCTGAAGACGAAGAACGAGAGAGTCCTCGTGGAGGCTCAGCTCTCCGGCCTTCAAGGTGCGGACTACAGCTGGTCTCCGGATTCGAAACGGATTTACTACACCTTCACCCCCTACTGGGAGGGCGACCTGGCCGTCGTAGATGTGGCCACCGCGCAGGTGACACTGCTGACGAAGAACCCCTTCTCCGAATCCGAGCCAGTTCTCTCTCCCGACGGTAAACGGCTCTACTTTGCGGGAAACTATGAAGGCCACTCCTTCCCGGACAGGAGCGGGCAGAGCGATCTCTTTTTTCTTCCCTTGAGTCCGGAGAGGGAGGTTTTTCCGGAGGAGCTCATAGGGAAACTCTTTCAGAAAGAGGAGAAGAAGGATGGCTCGAAAGAGCCACTCTTTGCAATTCCCCTCCCTCTCTCCCCGGAGAGGGCGGAAAAGGAGAGGGTTCGAATCACGTCGACGGTGGACCGTAACGAGTCTTTACCCCTTCCCGCTCCTGACGGGAAAAGGGTTGCCTTCGTGAAAGAGGGAGACGAACTGTGCTTGCTGACTTTCGGGCCTGACAACAAGGTTGAGAAAGTTGAGACTCTGGCCTCGAACATTGCCGTTGACTCCTATTGCTGGGATTCCCAGGGAGAGGCGCTCTGGATTCTCTCCAGGGGAGGCCTGATCCGTTTCAACCTAGGCGACAGAAGCCGTAAGCCGGTTCCCTTTTCTCTACCCTTTGAGGTCGAGAGGAAGAGGGAATACCGTCAGGTTTTTCGCGAAGTCTGGAGGACTCTGCGGGATTTCTACTACGATTCGACCTTTCATGGAACCTCTTGGGAAAAGGTTCGGCAAGAGTACGAACCCTTGGTTGAGTCGAGTTGGACAGAGGAGGATTTTTACCTGACCCTGAACGAGATGTTGGGGGCTCTTAACAGTTCGCACCTCAGGGTGACGGCTCCGCCAGCGCCCGTTGTGGAAGAGGAGAACAGCGGGGCCATGGGGGCGACTCTCCTTTGGGATAGTGAAAAGGGACTCTACAGGCTCGACCAGATTCTCAAAGACGGTCCACTGGACAAGGCCCTGGAGGGAAAGGCCCCGGAGGGGAGCTTGTGGGTTGTCGCCTTTGACGGGAAGCCCCTCGTTGGGAACGAAGATCCTGA
>JAMOAD010000316.1 GCA_023621955.1 Acidobacteriota bacterium | reverse complement strand
GCCGATCCCTTGGACGAAGAGGGCGATTGCCAGGTCCCGGGAATCGTTCACCGTTACCCCGACAGGGTTCTCTTTCTGGTGACAGGCTTCTGCTCGACCTATTGCCGTTACTGCACCCGTTCCCGCAAAGTCGGTGACAGCCACAGGACTCCTTTGACCGAGGAGCAGATCGATGCCGCCTTGGCCTATATCGCTTCCCATAAAGAGGTGAGGGACGTGCTTGTCTCCGGTGGAGATCCCCTCACCCTCTCGAACGACCGTCTGGAATCTCTCCTGGCGAGAATCCGTAAGATTCCTCACGTGGAGTTTCTCAGAATCGGGACGAAGGTTCCGGCGGTTCTTCCCCAGAGGATCACCCCCGAGTTGGTGAAGATGTTGAAGCGTTACCACCCCCTCTGGATCAGCATCCATTTTACGCACCCCCGGGAGATCACCCCTGAGAGCGCCAAAGCCTGTGAACGTTTGGCCGATGCCGGAATCCCTCTAGGCAGTCAAACGGTTTTGCTGAAAGGGATCAACGATGACACTACGACCCTTAAGAGGCTCTTTCAGAGGTTGCTGGCGGTGAGGGTCCGTCCCTACTACCTCTACCAATGCGACCCCATCATCGGTTCCGCCCATTTCCGAACCAACATAGAGAGAGGCCTTGAGCTCATCTCGTCTCTGAGGGGATTCACTACGGGCTATGCCGTTCCAACCTACGTCGTGGACGCCCCCGGAGGAGGTGGGAAGGTTCCTCTCTACCCCTCAACCCTTGTTGGCCGAGAAGAGAACCGGGTCATGTTGAAAAACTACCAAGGCCGTCTCTTTACCTACCCTCTCCCCCTCTCTTTCGAGGGAGAAGAGTCCATCAGCTGACCAAAGGAGGATTCCCTTGTTATCCCTTGGACTTACCTACGATCTCAGAGCGGATTACCTCGCCCAAGGCTGGGGCGAGGAAGAAACGGCGGAATTTGATCGACCCGACACCGTCGAGGGCATCGAAGAGGCGTTGGCGAATCTTGGTTATAGAACCGAGCGAATCGGGAACATCTTCTCCCTGGTGAAAGCGTTGAATGGGGGCCGGCGCTGGGATATGGTTTTCAACATCTGTGAAGGTTTTGCCGGAATGGGAAGGGAGGCTCAGGTTCCCGCCCTTCTGGACGCCTACTCCATCCCTTACACCTTCTCCGATCCTCTTGTCCTCGCCCTTTGCCTTCACAAAGGTTTAACGAAGACAATCGTGAGGGCGGCGGGTGTCCCGACTCCGGACTTCAGGGTTCTTCAAGATCCGGAGGAGGCCAAGTCCCTTGGCCTCCCCTCCCCTCTCTTCATTAAACCTGTTGCCGAAGGAACGGGGAAGGGCATCACCGCCCTGTCCAAGGTTGAAGAGAGCGCCCTTCTTCCCGAAAGGGTCGAGGCGATGCTCCAAAGGTTCAACCAACCGGTTCTTGTAGAGACCTTCCTTCCTGGCCGGGAGTTTACGGTGGGGTTGGTGGGGACGGGAAAGGAGGCCAGGGTTCTTGGCGTCATGGAGATCCTCCTCAGGGATGGAGCCGAAAAAGACGCCTATACCTTCGAAAACAAGGAAAATTTTCAAGGGAGAGTCAACTACGAAGCGGTTGGCGGAAAAGAGGCGGAGCTCTGCGCCGAGGTCGCCTTGAAAGCCTGGAGAGCCTTGGGGTGCCGTGACGGAGGAAGGCTTGATCTAAGGATGGACGAGCGGGGAATTCCCAACTTCCTTGAGGTCAACCCCCTGGCTGGCCTCAACCCCACAATCTCGGACCTGCCCATCCTTTGTGGTCTTCACGGTATCTCTTACCAGAGCCTCGTGGAAATGATCATGGAATCTGCGCTAAAAAGAGTTTCCCGATGAAGAAGGTCGCCATCCTTCACAACGCCGTCACCCAAGCCTCCTCTCCTGACGAGAGGGACGTCTTGGACCAGGTGACCGCCGTCTCCCAAGCCTTGACGGTTCTCGGCGTTGAGAGCCTGGCCATCCCCTTCTCCTTGGCGGTTTCGAAGACACGGTCTGCGTTGAAGAGGGCCGCCCCCTCTAGCGTGTTTAACCTTGTCGAGTCCGTGGACGGTGACGGACGTCTCTTACCCCTCGCACCGGCCCTTCTTGACTCCTGGGGATTCCCCTACACCGGCTCTTCCCGGGAGGCTCTCTTCCTCACCACACAGAAAATCTTGGCCAAGAGTTGGCTCAGAAAGAACGGAATCCCGACTCCCGACTGGACATCCCTCTCTCCGGGTCCCCTGGACTCTTTCGACGGTTCTGATCGGTGGATCGTGAAGGCGGTTTGGGAACACGCCTCCATCGGCCTCGACGACGGCAGCCTCCTGAAGGATCCGAAGAGGGAGGATCTCGACGCCCTTCTCCGCCTCAAGGAGGAGCGTTTCAAGACCCCTTTCTTCGCCGAACGGTTCGTCCAGGGCCGGGAATTCAACGTTTCCCTCCTGTGCGGAGAGGTTCTTCCTATCCCGGAGATGGTCTTTCGGTTCCCCGAAGGGATGGCCAGAATCGTCGATTACCGGGCGAAGTGGGATGAAGGCTCTTTCGCCTACAAGAACACAGAAAGAAGCTTTGCCTCACCTCCTCAAGACCGCACGCTGAAGGAGGAGATCTCCCGCTTGGCAAGGCTCTGCTGGGAGATTTTCGGTCTGAAAGGGTACGCACGTGTCGATTTTCGAACCGATCAGGACGGTCGCCCCTGGGTGTTGGAGGTCAACGCCAACCCCTGCCTCTCACCGGACGGAGGCTTCGCGGCGGCCTTGAAGGAGGCAGGGATACCCTTCTTTGAGGCGGTAAGACGGATCCTTCCCGATGCCCTTCCCCCCAAGGAGCCTTCGCGATGATCGAGACCATGAAATTTCGCAAAACCCTAAGAGCCGGAGACAGAGAGGAGGTCCGGAGGCTTGTGGAGGCGACGGGTTTCTTCCGCTCCGGTGAAGTGGAGGTCGCCCTGGAGCTTGTCGACGAGAACCTAGCCAAGGGTGAAGAGGTGAGCGGCTACCATTTTCTTTTCGCCGAGAGGGAGGGGAAGACCTTGGGGTACCTCTCTTTCGGACCCATTCCCTGTACCCTGGGGAGCTTTGACCTCTACTGGATCGTCGTCGACCCCCAAGAACAGGGGAAAGGGGTGGGCAGGGCGCTCCTGAGGGAGGCGGAGAGGGAGATCGCCTCCCAGGGAGGACGGGGTATCTATGTCGAAACTTCCTCCCTTCCCCTTTACCTGCCTACCAGAACCTTCTACGAGAGGTGCGGCTACCAGATCGCCGGAGGATTCCCGGACTTCTACGCCCCAGGGGACGGAAAAGTCGTCTACGCCAAGTCACTCCCTCCTGCTGGACGAGGGGAGTGATCCCCCTCCCCTGAAGAGACAAAGCCTCTCTTCCGGACTCTTCCCTGTATCCCCTTCTCTCTATGCCGATCCCTCTTTTCTCGATGAAAGGGCGTGTATCTCTTCCCCACTAAGGTATAATTCTCTATGGTGACAAGGAGGCGACAAGATGAGAGAGGTAACGCTGGGAAAAAGTGGGTTGAGAGTCCCCGCCGTTGGCTTCGGTGGAATCCCTATCCAGAGGCTTTCACCAGAGGAATCCGACAGAGTCTTGGAAGAGGCGATAGAGAGGGGGGTTCGTTTCTTTGACAACGCCAGGATCTACACAGACAGCGAGAGCAAGATGGGGAGGGTCCTTCCCAGGTACAGGGACAAGATCGTCCTCGCTACCAAGAGTTTTCAGAGAGAGGGGGCGAAGGTTCGGGAGGATCTGGAGACAAGCCTTAGGGAACTAAGGACCGATCGGATCGACCTCTACCAGTGTCACAATATCGCTTCAGAAGCTGAACTGGAGAGGGCTCTTGCCCCGGGTGGAGCCCTCGAAACCATGGTCAAGGCCAAAGAAGAGGGAAAGATCCTCCACATCGGTATCACCGGGCATAAGCCTTGGATCGTCACCAAGGCGTTGAAGAGCTTCCCCTTCGAAACGGCCCAGTTCCCTTTTAACTACTTGGAGACCAAGGCTCTGGAAGAGCTCATTCCTCTCTGCAAGTCCATGAACGTGGGCACCATCGCCATGAAGCCGGTAGCCGGCGGCGCCCTTCGAGAGGTGGCCCTCAACCTCCGTTTTATTTTCTCTTCGGGCCTGGACCTTGTGATTCCCGGAATGGACGGTATACGGCAGGTCGCCGAGAACCTCGCCGTCCTGGACCTTCCCATGGAACTGACCGACGAAGAGGTCCAAAGGCTGGAAGCAGAAAAAAAACGCTTAGGCGATGGCTTCTGCCGCAGGTGCGAATACTGTATGCCCTGCCCCAAAGGGCTGAACATTCCCTTCCTCCACCTCCTCAAGGCCTACTACTTCCTCTACGATTTGAAGGATTGGGCTTGGGGAAGGTTAGAGGCTCTTCCCAAGAAATACACAGACTGCGAAGGCTGTGGAGTCTGCGTCAAGCGATGTCCTTACAACCTAGACACTCCGAAGATCTTCCGGGAGACCTGGAAGAAGATGGCCGCAGACAGGGGAGTTCATGAGTAATCTGAAGGGACGATCATTTCCAAGGCTCCTGGGAGGAGACGGATCTCCGCTTCTTTGAGAAGAAGAGGCCGTCCCCCCTCCCTCAGAACCTCTCCGTCACACTGGAGGGAAAACCCTCTACCGGAACTGAGTGTGAAACTCTCGCTCCTGTAAGCGATGACCCCTTTCCGACCGAGGTGTTTCCCGCTTCCCGTTCTGGCCGCAACCTTCAGAAAAGAGAGAGGGGAATCGGCTTCGATGAGACAGAGGTCCAGAAGGCCGTCGCAAGGGTCGGCATCGGGGTTGACCCTCCTTCCAGAGGCCCAGAACCTGGTGTTGCTGAAGAGAGCCACGGCATACTCCCCTTCGCTCTTTCGGTTCCGGCTCTCGACGAAGAGTGGGAGAGGGACCGTCTGACAGGAGAAGGCCCTCCAGATTTCCAAGAACCCCGGCAGTGTCTGAAGCCTTCGCAGGATGGACCTCTTAGCGGCCCATCTCTCCACGGCCAGGTTCACTTCCACACCGATCCCCGCGTTCACTTGTCCCAGGAAGACTCCCCTGCGCTCACCTCCCACGACAACCTCACCGACGTCGATGGGAAGAGAACGACCTCCGGCCAAGGCGTCCAAGGAACGTTGCAGGCCGTCGATGCCAAAGGCCAGGGCCAAATCGTTGGACGAGCCCAGGCCGACGAATCCAATCCGTGGAGGGTGGAGAAGAGGAAGAAGCTCCTCCGCCATGATCGTCATGGTCGAGTCTCCCCCGGCGGCGACCAAGAGGGGCCTCCCGGCTCCCTCTGTTCGAACCGTCTCTCTCAGGTGCTTCTCGCTCCGGGTGACCAAAATTTCCAAGGGGAGTCCCCGACGGGCAACCTCCTGGCGGAGCCTTCCTTCTAACTCCCCGGCCCTCCCCTTCCCCGCGGAGGGGTTCAGGAGCATAAGGGGCGGCTTCACGTTTTCCCCTTGAGGGTTGTAAAAAACCGTCGGCACGTGGCAGGAAGGTCTTGCGCGGTGGTTAGAGCCGACACGACGGCCACACCGTCCGCTCCGGCTTCAAGGACAAGCCTGCAGTTTTCCAGGGTAATCCCTCCGATGCCCAGGAGGGGCAGTCTGGTGGACCGGCGGATCTCGGCGACCCCTTCCAGACCCGGCAGAGAGGTCAGATCCCCCTTCGTGGAGGTGGGAAAGACCCCGTTGACGGCTAGATAGTCACCACCTCCGGCTTCGGCCTCCAAGGCCTCGTCAACGTTGGAGACGGAGACACCGATCAAAGCCCTGGGGCCTAAGAGTCTCCTCGCCTCCACCACCGGCATATCCTCCTGACCAAGGTGGACTCCGTCGGCCCCGGCGGCGAGGGCAACGTCGATCCGGTCGTTCACCAGGAGGAAAGCTCCGTTCTTACGTGTCAAGGGGAGAACCCTCCGAACTTCCTCCAAGAAGAGTCTTGTGGAGAGCTCCTTTTCGCGGATCTGAACGATTCGGACTCCTCCGAGCAAGGCCTGTTCGACCTGAAGCTCAACGCTCCGGTTCCTCTGAACCTTTCGATCCGTAACGAGGTAGAGAAGGTAATCAGCCTTAGAGGGTTTCATCTCTCAGGTTGCCTGGATCTTCAGCCTCTCCAAAGCCCCCTGGGGGTTGAGGTTGAAGAGGGCGTCGTAGAGAGCGACCTGAAAGCTTCCTGGCCCGTTGGCCTTCTCCGCGGCCATTTCGCCTGCAAGGCCGTAACAGCCGAGAGCGGCGGCCGTGGCCATGAGAGGATCCTCCTGACAGACCGCGGCAAAGACCGCTACGGCTACGGTGGCCCCGCACCCTGTTCCGGTCAGCGAGGCGAAGAGGGGATGGCCATTGTGAACTTCGAAGGAGTGGGTACCGTCGGTGATGAAGTCCACCTCCCCTGTAGCGGCCACGATGGAGCCCGAGGAGTCGGCCAAGGAACGGGCGGCTTCCCTGGCCTCATCGGTCTTCTCCAGGGAGTCGACACCCCGACTCCGTGAAGTCATCCCGGCGACGGTCATGATCTCCGAGGCGTTCCCTCGGATGACCGTGGGTGAGAGTCTCAAGAGTCTCTCCACACTCTCCCGGCGGAGTCGAGATGCCCCGACTCCCACGGGGTCGAGAACGATGGGAATCCCCTTCCTGTTGGCAGATTCTCCGGCCAAGACCATGGAGTCAACCCAGGAGGGTTCGAGGGTTCCGATGTTCAAGACCAAGGCATCGGCCAGGGAGGCGATCTCGGCCATCTCCTCCCGGGCGTGTGCCATCAGGGGAGAACCACCCAAGGCCAAGACAACGTTGGCCGTGGAGTTCATCACAACGAGGTTTGTGATACTGTGAATCAAAGGCCTCTTCGCCCTCACCCTCATGAGCAGCTCTAAGCCCCTCTTTCCAGCCTCCCTTTCGGTCATCCTTTCCTCCCTCTTGGCGAAGTTCTATCAGTTTACCACAAGAAGCAAGGGGAGGTGAGCACCGCCTGGAGCTTGAAAAGAGGGAAAGGAAGACGGATCATTTCCACGGCTTCTTCACCAAAAGAGCCTCGGAGAGGGGGAAACTCTTTCCGGAAGAGCGTTCAGGGGGGGGGAGTCGTTTCCTCTTCCTACCCTACCTTTCGGTTTGAAGGCCTCCGTGCCTTCTCTTCTCCCGGTCGAAGAGTTCGGAGGTGGCTCCATAGAAGGAGCCGGGGAAGAAATACTTCCGGGCCTCTTCATCGTCCCAGCCTTTCTCCTTGACGAGACTCTGGGCCATCTCCTCCATATACCCACGGATCGTATAAAAGACGATCAAATCGAAGAAAGCGTTGAGCCGTTCCATGGCTTCCATGACCTTGTAAAGGCCCAGAGAGTCGGAAAAGCAGTTTTCCGCCAAGAGAAAGTCCCAGAGCACCCTCTTAATGAGGAAAAAGGCGTAGTGAACCTCGCAGAGGGGGAAGTTCTCCTTGTACCGCTCCTTCCCGAGATGGACGAAGACCTTTCCCATCTCCTGCTTGGCCATCGATTCTTTCAACCACTCCACGAGGCGTTCGAAGAGGCGTTCCGACCTACGCAAGAGCTCCTCCTGAGAAAACCTTTGGTACACTTTCATGTGGGGTGAACGGTGGACCTCTTCCGTCCACCTCAAGGCCATTCTGTGCTGACTTGCCCCCAAGACCTCCCAGATTTTGCTATCCACCATAGCCCACCTCCCCTTGTCCCTCTTCTTGGAAAATAGGAAAAATAGCGGGCAATGTCAAGAAAACAGGGAATCAGAAACTTCCTGAAGCTCCTGTCAAATGTACCCAGAGGATCCGCATGGCTATGACGATCAAGATGAAACCGGCGGCAACTTCAAGCCTCAGAGAAGAGGCTGAAGCGATCTTCTTGCCGAAAAACGCCGCCAGAGAGGCGAGAAGAAAGGTGACCGTCCCGATGACGGCAACGGCTGTCCAAATCTTCGTTTCTAGAAAGGCGAAGGAGAGACCCACCGCCAAGGCGTCGATGCTTGTGGCGACCGCCAGGAGCAACAGTGGGCCCCATCGGGAGGGGTCGAAAGGGGAGCACTCCCGCCGCCGATTCAGGGAACTCCAGATCATTCGCCCCCCCAAGGCGACCAAGAGGGCGGCGGCCACCCAGTGGTCCACCGGGGCGATGATGAAGAGAAGCCTCCTCCCCAAAAGCCATCCCAGGAGAGGCATGAGCGCCTGGAAGAGGCCGAAGGCCAAAGACATACGCAAGAGGGAGGAACGTGAGGGGGGAGGGTTGAGCAGAGAACAGGAAAAGGAGACGGCTACGGCGTCCATGGCTAGGGCCACCGCAAGGACAATGTAAAAGATCATCTTCAAGAAAAGCGGGGGAGAGAGCTCCAGGCGTCTCTCCCCCGCTCTATTCTCAGTCGAGCTTGATGCTCTTCTTGGTCTTCGCTTTCCGCTTCCCTTCGATCTGCCGCCACTGGTCCATACAAGGGTCGTTCTTCCCCTTCACCAGGGAGCAATCGAGGTACTCGGCGATGTAGATGATGCAGGCACGGATGGCTTTCCCGGCAGGGGTCTTGTTGTACTTGCTCAGATTCCCGGAGAAGCTACCCTTGCTCAGCCCAACGCCGACGGCACTGGAAGAGGCGTTTGCTTCGATGGTCTTCGCGTCGACGATTTGACCGGTCGTCGTATCGATGACCTTCACGTCAACGGCGATGTAGGCTTTATCTTTCTTCCCGCCCAAACCGATCCCCTTAAAGCTGATTCCGCCCTCTCCTCCGGAGGTATTCTCCTCATAGGAGGAGACCGTCCCGGCGATCAGGTACCTGGCCCCTTTGATCTTCCTCAGCTGAGCCTTGGTCTCCGGATCGATCCGGCCGGATTCACCAAGGTCCTGTTCGGAAAGAACGGCGTTGATCTCCTTTCTCTCGAGGACATCGAAAGACTCCATGCTCACTAGCTCCGACGTCAGCATATCGGAGAGCTCGTCTCCGACCGAGGCGGACCACCAACCGGCGCTGGTTTGGTTCGTGAAGCGAAGAACCCCGATCCTGGGCGCTTCCTCAGCGGAGAGGCTGAGACCGGCGATCAGAAGAAACACGAACAAGAAAAGAACCCCATATTTTTTCATTTTTCCTCCTAAAAAAGTTCCGAATAATGAAACTATACCTTCCCCGAAAGCGAGTGTCAACGTGATGGAGACGACAGGGAAGGAGCGTTCCAGTCAAGGAGCTCTTCGTAAAGGGTTCCCCTCCCCTCCTTCGCTCGGCGGAGGACGATTTCAACGACCTCGCTTTGTGAAAAGATCCTCAAGGGAGGCCCCCAAAACCCTGTTCCCATCGACGTGTAGAGCCATCCAGAGCCGCTCCTGTAGAGACCCTTCCACTGTTTGAAGGCGAGGGGTACAAGAAGGTTCATCGGGAAGGTCTGCCCCCCATGGGTATGCCCGGCGAGTTGAAGGTCGACCCTGTAGGCTGAAGGAAGAGGTTTCGGCCTGTGGCTGAGCAGGAGAACCGGACGTCTTGGATCCACCGTCTTGTAGGCCTTGACCGGATCCGGGCCTCCGGAAGGTGTACGTCTCCCTTCTGTGTCATCGAGGCCGACGATCTGAAGTCCCCCCTTGATGAGGTCGATCTTCTCGTTGACCAGAATCTTCACGCCCGCCTTATCTCCAACCTCTCGAAAATACCCGTAGTTCGCGTAGTACTCATGGTTACCGGGAACGGCGATTACACCCAGGGGCGGACGGAGGGTGCGGAGGATCCCACAGAAACCTGTCACCGAACAGATGTCCCCGTCCACAAGGTCTCCGGTGATTACGACCAGATCCGGTTTTCTGCTCTCCACCCTCTTAACAAGCCTCTTCAGCCAGCTCTCCCTGGTCATGCTCCCCAGATGGACATCCGAAAGCTGGAGAATCTTCAACCCCTCCGCCTGGGGGGGCAG
>JAMOAD010000142.1 GCA_023621955.1 Acidobacteriota bacterium | reverse complement strand
CCCCTCTTCCTTGGGAATGGCCATCTTGTCGTCGTATCCGGCGGCCATCACCGCGTGCCCCCCTTCGAGACGGTCCTGGGAAGAGGGAAAGGGAACGCGTCCGTTCTTTTCGGCCTTCGTGAAGGAGCTGTAGACGGAGAAGCCAAAGACCAGCGGCAGGCCCGAGGCGAGGTGCTTCTTGATCTGCAGGAGTACGGCGTCGGGGTTCTCCTCCCGATCCACCCGGTAGTAGACCAGGCTCTGGAAGCTCTGCCCCAGGGCATAGAGAAAGGCCGGGGGCTCCACGTCAAAGGTTCCGGTTTCGTAGGGCCAATACTCTTCCGGGGGAAGGCCGAAGAGGGAGAGAGCCCCCACGGTGGTTCGCATGTAGCCGCCGGAATCCCCCTCCCAGTGGAGGAGCTTGCGGGTGTTCTTGTAGAGGAAGAGCCTGGATCCGGGAAGGCTCTTGCCGAAGGCCCTCTTCGTGGAGCACTCCACCAGCGCCGAAGCGGCGTTGGCGGTGCAGGAGCCCAGCTCTCCCTGATCCTTGACGGGTGAGCAGAACTCACGAAGGTCACTCTTAAGCGGGGGTTTCTCGTTCTTTCCCAGAGAGGTTTTCAGAAGGAGCCGGGAGACGATCTCCCGGGAGGGGGTGTAGTCCCTCAAGTCAGGATGTTCCCTCAACCAGCCGAAGCGGCGTTTGCCCATGGTCCCTCCTCGATCGGCAAAGTTTTTCTCCGATCTTCAGATTCCCTTACGCATAAGTATAGAATCTGTCGACAGAAGAGGCAAGATTTATTTGAAATTCTCTTTCTTCCAAAAGGTTTCTCTCCCTTTCAATCCGAAGCCTCTTGTTTCCAAGGCTTTAAACAAGAGCTCCGGTTCAGCAGCCTTCTCCTCTCTACCCAAGAGATCCCGGAGGGTTCGTCCCCGATCACCCTCTAAGAAAAAAAGGGGTCCGGTACGACACAAGGGGAGAAACTCGATTTCCCTCCAACCTTGCCCTTCCCGTGGTTTTGGAGAAGAATAGGGGTACCCCAAGTGGAGGGAGGAGAGAATGAGGAGAGCGTTCATGATCGTCTTGGCGTTGATGGTGTCCGCGTCTTTTGGTGCGGTCGGCTGTCTCTTGGAGGCCGGGAGTCTATCGGGCTCAGGGGGTGTCGGGCAGGAACAAAAGCCCCCGGTTCCCTCCAAGAGGGTTCTGATCGTCTACTTTTCCCACTCCGGAAACACCCGGGAGATGGCCAACCAGATTCACGGAATCGTCGGAGGCGACCTCTTCGAGATCGTCACCGTCCAGCCCTACCCCCAAGAGTACAAGGCGGTGATCGCCGTCGCCAAGAGGGAGCGGGATTCCCAATTCCGGCCCAAGCTGACGAAGAGGGTGGAGAGCCTGGACTCCTACGACCTGATCTTCCTCGGCTACCCCAACTGGTACGGGACTCTTCCGATGGCCCTCATGACCTTTCTGGAGGAGAACGACCTTTCAGGAAAGACCATCGTCCCCTTCTGCACCCATGGAGGAGGCGGCCTGGGAAAAGGTGTCGAGGACATTCAGAGGCTCGCTCCCCGCGCGACGCTCCTGGAGGGTCTGGCCGTCAAAGGAGCCCTCGTGAAGACAGCCAAGGGGGATGTGGAAAATTGGCTGCGTAAGCTCGGAATGGTCCGACCATAGCGGCCCAAGGGGCTCCCTTCGTGGTAGAATAGGCCTTGGAGGAGTGCCCCATGTGGATCAAAGACCTACAGGATTGCCCGGTGTTTCGTGCCGGGGACAACACGATTCTTCGCGAACTCGTTCAGCCCCATAAGGTTCCCCTGGAACTGCGCTACAGCCTCGCCCACGCCATCCTCGAACCGGGAAAGACCTCCCTGGCCCACCGTCTCCGGACCTCGGAGGTTTATTACATCCTTCAGGGGGAGGGTGAGATGAGCATCAACGGAGAGACCTCCCTGGTTCGACCGGGTCAGGCGGTTTACATCCCCCCCCACTCCACCCAGTTCATCCGCAACACCGGCACGGTGGACCTGGTCTTTCTCTGCATCGTCGATCCGGCCTGGAGGG
>JAMOAD010000392.1 GCA_023621955.1 Acidobacteriota bacterium | reverse complement strand
CTGCACGATCCCGACGCTGTCGACCAGGACCACCCTCTTGCCGTTGCGTCCCTGAAGAAGGTCGTCGTAGTATTTCTCCAGCCCGGCCTTCCCGATGAACTCTTCCGGAGCCAGAGGACGGTCCGGAGAGGCCTTGCGGATATCCTCCTCCGTCACGGCCCCGATGTAGCCGAGGGGGTTAGACCCGGTTGTCTTGTAGGGGTAGAGTCTCTTCGGTTTGACCTTCAGTTCGATGGCGGTGAAGGCTTTCCGGTTGGCGAAGAAGTAGTTGGCCCTGGGGAAAGGGATGTCCTCGGCGACGAGATAGTAGGTGCCGAAGTTTTTCTTGGTCAGGCCCTGCCGGACCTTCTCTTCCGAGAGGCCCAGGAGCCAACGGACCTCTTCGATGGCTCGGGCCTCCTTTCGCTTCAGGATGGTGTCCCTGGGGACGATCAGGTCGAAGGAGATGAGGTTCTCCGCCAGGATGTTCCCCCTCCGGTCCTTGATGAAGCCTCTGGGCGCGAAGAGGACCTCCTTCTTGAGGATGTTCCGCCGGGATGTGGCCAGGTAAAAGGTGTAGTTGAGGATCTGAATCTTCCAGAAGAAGAGGAGAAGGAGGGCCATCACCCCCGAGATGATCAGAAAGAGGGTCTTCAGGGAGAGCTTCTTTCTGTTGAGAAAGAGCTTCTGCTTAAGGCTGTCGAGACTCTGCATCGTTGTGGCCTTGAGGCGAGATGAAGAAGAGGAAGAGGAAGAACATCACCGAGGTGAAGAGGGGGCGAAGGATGAGGTAGGAGAGTGCGGGCGGAGTGAGGGAGAACTCGAAGAAGCGGAGGAAGAAGACGTCCATGAGGCTCTTGGCCGCCAGGGCGAGGAGGGTGAGGAGGAACTGGTCCCTCCTCTTGCGGATGATGAAGTTGTCGGTGATCTGGAGGAGGGCGAAGGAGACGATCAGGTAGGTAAGGGCCGTGAGGCCGAAGGGGAAGAGGGAGAGGGCGTCCGATAGGGCTCCGAGGAAGAAGGCCTTGCCCAGGAGTAGGCCCCTCTCCTGGCGCACGAAGAGGGAGAGAATCAGGAGAAAGGAGGTCAGATCGAGGGTATAGGAGAAGGAGAGCCAATACTTCTGGAGAAGGAACTGGAGGAAGATCAGGAGGAAGGAACAGAGGAGGAAGTGGAGGAGTCTCTTCACGGCAGGATCACCCCCAGGGTACGGTTGGTCTTCTGGTAGAAGCGGAGGGAGACCCGGGCGCTCAGGTCGTAGTAGCCCCGACTGACATAGGTGATGGTTCCGATGTTGATCCCTTCAGGGAAGGTACCGTCCAGGCCCGAGGTGAAGACCGGCTCCCCCGGGAGGAGGTGTTGGGTGAGGCGGATGTAGCGGATCTCGGCGCTCTCTTTCCCCATTCCCCGCAGGATTCCCAGGGTATTGTCCTGGCCGATGGAGACGCCGACGCCGAATTCGGGGTTGGAGATCAGAAGGACCGTGGCCGAATCCTTGGTGAGGGGTTGGGAGACCTTCCCCACCAGGCTCCCCTCGTTGTCGATGACCGGGGCGTTCTCCCGGATCCCATGGCGGGTTCCCCTGTTGATGACCAGGGAGGTGTAGGGGCTCATGAGGTCCCAGGAGAGGATCCGCCCTACCACGACCCTTCCGGAGTAGGAGATGGTCTCTCCGGGAAGGAGGTCGTGGAAGCGGTTACGGAGAGTCAGATTCTCCTGACGGAGCCTCAGCAGATCCTCCTGGAGACGCTGGTTCTCGAGGAAGGTGGCCCGATGGATCTTGTGGGATTGGACGAAGCGTCCGACCCCATACCCGACCGCCTCGACCTGACGGAACAACCCCTGATAAACGGCGAAAACCCCCTGCTTGATCCGCAGGAGGTTCTTCTTCCCCGGGGAGTTCACCGAGAGAAGAATCAAGGAGATGGTCAGGAGAACGAGGAAAATCCTGTTCTCTTTCGGGGAAACCATACTCTCCCGATCAGTAGGTCGCGACTTTCTTAATCAGGTCGAGGTCTTCGAGGATCTTTCCGGCACCGCTGACCACAGAGGAGAGCGGATC
>JAMOAD010000287.1 GCA_023621955.1 Acidobacteriota bacterium | reverse complement strand
AGGGTCCACGAGCTGGAGGCGAGGGGAAAGGCCACCTCTGTCCACGGAATCTTGTTGGAGAACTTCGCCTCCCTCTCTCTGGAGTTGGGCCGGGAGGCCCAGGCCCTCCTGAAGATGGATACGGTTCAAGCCGCTCAGGAATTGGCCGCTCAGAAGACTCCTCCCCAAGACTCCTCCTCCTGGCAGAGGCAGACCCTTCTCCACCTTGCTGCCTACCAGTGGCCCAACGCCCTCTTGGCTTGGTCAAGAGTCTCTCCGGAAAACCGGGGAGGAAACACCCTGGTCCCTCCAGCCCTAGCGTCGAAGCTGGAGTCCCGCAGGGCGCAATCCGACGAAGTCGTGGCTTTGGCCCTTCCCCTGGCCCTCAGGCTGAACCACAGGGAGATCGCCGGCGTGGACGATTTCGAGGATTGTGAGGCCACAGAGCTGATCCTGGAGAGAGAGGTCTTCCGCTCCAGGGAGAACCCCCTTATCAAGGCCGCCCGAAACGCAGAGGCCTACAGGCGCGTCCAGAGCCTCCAAGAGGAGGGGCTGAAGACCGGGGACCTGCTCCCCGTTTTCCGTTACATGAACGGCCCCGCTTACGCTGCTGCGGACGTGGAGGCCCAGTGGGGAGTCCTCCTCAGAACCCGATATCAAGACCGTTCCGACAGGAGCCGCCTCGCCCTCTGGGAGAACCGGAACATGAAGATCGCCGCCTCTATCCGCGCCCTCTCATCCCGTTACCCGGGCAAGCGGATTCTCGTCATCTACGGCGCCGCCCATAAGCCCTTTCTCGACGCTTACTTGGGCGGTTGCAGCGATATCCGGGTCGTTCAACCCCTGAACTTCCTAGAGGGGAAACCATGAGCTCCCCCTCAACCGACCGGGCCTCTCCCCTTTCCGATGGCCCTTCGGCTCCACCGGCCCACAGAAGAAGGGGTCCAGGAGCAAGAGGGGGGAGAAGAGGACGCTCCCCCACCACCCTTTCGCTCTTCTCTCCCCTCTTCGTTTCACCTTAGAGCCTCTCCGCTTCGGCGTAACGGCCTGTGGCGTGGAGGTAACGGATCAGCTTCAGCCGGTTTCCCTTCCTGGCGTCGGCCAACCGGCTCCGGCTTTGTTGAAACATGGCCTGAGCGTCCAGAAGGTCGGAGAGAAGGCTGAGGCCCTGCCGGTAGCTGTCGTCGTTGACTCTCAGGTTCTCCTCGGCCTGGGACGCCAACTTCACGGCCAGATCAACCTCCCTGTAGGACTCCGTCAACTCGTACCACCCCTTGCGGATCTCCAGGAGCATGAGCTCGCTGTTGTCGCACCGGTTGTTCTCGGCCATCCTCTCCCGGTACTTCCGCTCTTGGAGGACCGAGGACCCTCCCCACCAGCCCGAGATTGGCACCGAGAGGGAGAGAAAAAGGGCGCCCTGGTACTTCCCCTGGTCCGGCATCGTCTTCATGTAATACCCGGCGGCCCCCAACCCCAGCTGGGGAAGGTATTCGCCGAGCTTCATCCTGGTGCGAAGCTTCTCGGCCCTCACGTTCAGATCGAGGAGGGACGATTCCGCGCGCAGGGGAAGCGCCTTCTCCGCCTCCAGGTAGACCGATTCCGGCGGGAGCGGCTCCTTAAGCGTATCGGTGAGAACCAGCAGGGGATCGTACTCAATCCCCAAGAACTGGCAGAGGGCCATGAGGGCGATCTGCCGCCCGTTAGCAAGTTGCAGCTGCTGCAACTGCACCTCCTGCCTCTGAACTGTCACCTTCAGGAGATCGTTCTTGGCTATGACTCCGAGCCTATAGGCGTCCTCGGCTTGTTTCACCAGATCGTCGAGCATCTTCCCGTAGAGGTCGGCCGTGGCGATCTTCTCGTCCAGGGCGACCACGCCCCAGTACTGCTCCTCCACCTTCAAGAGGACCTCGTTCCTGCTCAAGACCCTCCTCTTCTCACTCACCTCTTTTCCCACTCCGGCGAGCCGGTTCCCTGTGAGAATCCTCCCCCCTGCGAAGAGGGGCTGCATGGCGACGATTCCGCCGAAGTTCACCTTGTCGATCAGGGAGACCACCCCCAGGTCGA
>JAMOAD010000170.1 GCA_023621955.1 Acidobacteriota bacterium | reverse complement strand
TGGGAAGGGGCTCATGATCTTTAAAGAGGTTTCCCCTGACCGTTTCACCCTCCTTCCGGAGGAGCGGCTCACCTACCCGACCCTCTCGGAACAGCTGATGAACTCCTTTCAAAGGTACGGAATCCGACAGCCCGTCAAGGCCTTGGGAGATTCATCTAACCCTCACATAATAGCTGGTTATCGAAGAGTCGAAGGGGCCAGGAGGCTCAACCTTGCCGTTCCGACCCTTTTCCTCCCCATTTCCCTTACGCCCAGGCAGAGATGGGAGGCCATGCTTGAAGAGAACCTCGCCCAACGGGAGGTAACGCTCTTTGAAAAGTTCAACTTCCTTAAGAAGATCTCCCTCTGGGGAGCGGCCTTGAAGGAGCGGTGGCTCAGGGAGCTCCACCTTCCCGACGAATTCTCCCGTACCCTGGAACTCTCCCTTCCTCCCGGAATCCTTGAGAGAATGGAGAGAGGGGACATTGATGTCAAGAGTCTCATGAGCGTGGAGTCTCTCTCCCCGGGAGAGATGGAAACCCTCTCCTCCTGGATGGGATCCCTCACCAGGTCTGAGGTCAGGGAGCTTTTCGACCTCGTCTCCCGTTACAAAGAGAGGAAAGTCGGCGAGTTGGCCTCTCTGGTGGCTTCTCCATCGGCACAGGAGAGACTCGAAGAGCTTCGCAAGCTTGTCTACCCCACCACCGAGAGCCTCAACGAGAGGAGGGAGAGAATCGCCTCCGCCCTTCCCCACTTCCGTTGGGAGAATCAACGCCATTTTGAGGATGGGAGACTCTGGTTCCGCTCCTCCTTCCGCTCCTTCCAGGAGCTCTCCCAGAGGGCGGAGGAGCTCAGAGACTTCTCCTCTCACCGTAAAGGGAACTGGGATGAAGATCTCTAAACTCGTGGTCTCCCCGGAGGCCCTCCTCTACCCTCTGACCGAAGAGATCTCCAAGAACCTCCCCTTTACCGTCGGAGACGAAACCCTCATCCGTTCCCTCCTCAGGGAGGGGAAGTTCAAACCCGAAGAGATACTCCATCTCAACGTCTCCAAGGCTCCCTTTCTCAAAGCATGCCCCTGCACCCCCGGTCATGTCTCCTGCCACTACCACAACCTGAACATCGCCTCCGGATGCACCCTAGGTTGTCGATACTGTATCCTCCAGGAGTATTTACAGACACCTTGGCTCACACTTTCCGTGAACTGGGAGGGCATAGACAAGGAGTTGAAAGAAGGTTCCGCCAGGGTCCCCTTCCTCAGGGTCGGTACCGGAGAGTTGACAGACAGCTTTATCTGGGAGCCCCTCTTTCCTCTGGCGTCGAAACTGATCGAAAAAGCGAAGGTGGCTCGAGGTGCCTTCCTTCTGGAGCTCAAGACGAAGACGGCGGATTTCTCCACTCTGCCAAAGGCCGCCTCGAACCCCTGGACTGTCGTCGCCGTCTCCTTGAACCCTTCCCGGGTGAAAGAGGAGGAGCCGGGTTCTGCGACACCCAAGGCCAAAATCGCCGCCCTGAAAGTGGCCATCGCCAAGGGGTACACAGTGGCGGTCCACCTGGACCCCCTGCTCCTGATCCCCTCTTGGGAGGAGGATTACGCGAGACTCATCGAAACCCTCTTCCTGGAGGTTCCCGCCTCGGCTATCTCATGGATCAGCCTCGGCTCGCTCCGGTTTCCTCCCGCCCTTCGTCCCTTGATACGACAGCGGCACAGGGATTCGAAGCTCCTGGAGGCCGAGCTCATCCAAGGACGAGACAACAAGTACCGATACCCTTTCAGGGAGAGGGTCAGACTCTACAAGACCATCCGTGAGAAGGTGCTCTCTCTCCTGAAGGACCCTCCTCTCCTCTACCTCTGCATGGAGAGCGAGGAGGTTTGGCAGGAGGTGTTTCAGGAGGCACCGGAGAAGGAGGAGCTCAACGAAAGGCTCTTTAGGTCCGCTTCCGACTCCCTCGAACGGCTCCATCCCCTTTGACGGTCCTCTTCTTGACGACCCCACCCCGTTCACCCTCTTTTCGAAGGGCCAGCGCCGTGGCGGTGGACGGTTTGGCCATAAGCTCTTCCACGCTCCCTTGAAAGAGGAGTTCCCCTCCCCTTTCCCCTCCTCCGGGACCGAGGTCGACGATGTGGTGGCAGTGAAGAAGGAAAAGGGGGTTGTGTTCGACGACGATAATGGTTGCTCCCTCCCGAAGGAGTCTTTGGAAGGCCTCAACCTCACGGGCGATATCTTTGGGGTGAAGTCCCGAAGTCGGCTCGTCGATAAGGAAGAGAGTATCCTTCACCTCCCCTTCGAGGAAGTGGCGGGCGATCTTCACCCTCTGGCTCTCCCCGCCGGAGAGGGAGTTCAGGGTTTGGCCAACCTTGAGGTAATCGATGCCCAGCTCCGAGAGCCAGGAGACTCGGCGCTTCAGGGAAGGCACCTCGAGGCGGAAGAGATCGGCCGCCTCCCGGCAAGTCATCTCCAGAATGTCCGCCATAGACTTGCCCTTGAAGAGGACCTGGAGAATCTCGTCGTTGTAACGTCTTCCCCGACACCCTTCACAGACAAGGTGGAGGTCTGAGAGGAACT
The DNA here is from genome assembly GCA_023621955.1 of Acidobacteriota bacterium. GTDB lineage: Bacteria > Acidobacteriota > Aminicenantia > JAMOAD01 > JAMOAD01 > JAMOAD01. The sequence goes on along the minus strand of JAMOAD010000170.1, from coordinate 7,375 downwards.
GCATCTCCACCGTTTCAAACCCTTCGCCACGGCAGAGGGGGCAGGCTCCTTCGGGGCGGTTGTAGGAGAAGTGACCAGGGGTCAGCTTCTTTGCCTTGCTTTCCGGCAGAGTCGCCATGAACTGGCGGATCGGGTCGATGATCTTCAGATAGGTCGCCAGGGTCGCCCGAGGGGTTCTCACAGGGGGGGCATCGTCGATATAGACGGGGGTCAGCCCTTGGAACCCCTTCAGGGATCGGAAGTTGGTCTCTTCTCCGGTCAACCCCTTGTAGATGACCTCATAGAGAAGCGTGCTCTTTCCGGCTCCCGAGAGGCCGGTGATGGCCGAGAGGCTTCCCAGAGGAAAGGAGACGTTAAACCCTTTGAGGTTGAACTTCTTCGCTCCTTCCACGGTGAGACGCTCGTTCCCGATGCGGGCCGGTGAAGGGACCACCGGAACCGGTGGAGGGACGTACCGGCTTGCTTCTCCCCAGAAGAGAGCTCTCCCCCCCTCGGGACCGGCGCCAGGGCCGAGCTCCAGGACTCTGTCGGCAACCTGGAAGGCCTCGTGGAGGTGCTCGATCAAAACGACGGTGTTACCGGAATCCCGCAACTTGGCCATGGTCTTGAGGAGGTTGGAGAAGTCCTTGGGGTGAAGCCCTGTGGAGGGTTCATCCACGACGATCAGCGTGTCCGTGAGGGTGGAGCCGAGGACCGATGTGAGGGAGATCCTCTGGGCCTCACCCCCTGAAAGGGTATGGGTGGGACGGTCCAGGGTCAGGTAGTCAAGCCCTACCTCGTGAAGATAGCGAAGCCTCTCCAGAAGTTCGGCGATCACCTTCCTGGAGGCGAAGTCCCTCTCCAAGCCATGAAGAACCGCCGTCAGCCTTTGATGGAAGGCGTCGACGGTTAAGCCGTTCCACTGGGCTATGGTAAGACCGTCGATCCGGTAAGCCATGGCCTCTTGGTTGAGACGTCCTCCCCCACACTCCCGACAAAGGGAGTAGCTACTGTACTTGCTCAGGAAGATTCTCACCATCGGTTTGTAGGTATAGCTTTCGAAGAGGGAGAAGACACCGGCGACACCGGCGTAGGACTCCCCCCTCCCCTCGACGATGACCCTTTTCTCCTCCGGAGAGAGAGCTTCAAAGGGTCTCTTCGTGGAGATTCCCTCTTTCCGGCAGAAGCGGAGAAGCTCCTCCTGGAACTCCTCCATAGAGGGTTTCGTAAAGGGTTCGACGACCCCCTCTTCCAGGGAGAGGGAGGGATCGGGAAGAATCTTGTCCCAGTCCAGCTGGCGCAGGTCCCCTAGACCCTTACAGGTCGGGCAGGCGCCCCGGGAGGAGTTGAAGGAAAAGAGTTGGGGCTGGGGCTTCTGAAAAGTGGTACCGCAGTGGGGACAGCCGTAACGGGAGTGGAAGAGGTGTTTCTCCCCCTGAGGGTCAAGAAGAAGCACCTTCTCCCCCCATTGAAAAGCCGTCTTCAGTGTCTCGTATAACCGTTGACGGTTCTCTTCCTTCGGGACCAGAGAGTCCAGAGAGATCTCCAGAGGTTTCACACCTCGCAGTTCGAAGAGGGTGACCCGCTCACTCCCCTTCCATCCGTAGAGGAAACCAGCTCCGTGCATCTTCTCAGCGCTCTCCGAGGTCTGAAAACCGAGAGAGACCCTCTCACCACCCCACTTCGCCTCGATCTCCTCCGCCAGCGTCGCCTGAGTATGGCTGCGAAAGTCGCGGCCGCAGAGGGGACAACGGGGAACGCCGATTCTGGCGAAGAGGACACGAAGAAAGTCGTAGATCTCCGTGAGGGTCGCCACCGTGGAACGGGGGTTTCTGGCAGTGGAGCGTCTCTCGATGGCGATAGAGGGGGGCAGAGAGTCGAGTCGATCGAAGAGAGGGGGGGCGATCCTCTCGAAGTACTGTCTGGCAAAAGTCGAGAGGGAGAGGAAATAGCGCCTCTGACTCTCTCCGTGGAGTGTCTCCAAGACCAAGGAAGACTTTCCTGAGCCCGAGACCCCGGTCACGACGGTGAGTTTTCCCAGGGGAAGGTCCCAATCGAGACCTTGAAGGTTGTTTTGCCTGGCCCCTCTCAGGTGGACGAAGGATTCTTCCCGGAGACCTTCCTCCATCTCAACTCTCGTCTCCACCGATGTTGCTCAGATCGTCCTTCCAACGTTCCTTGTTCGGATCCAGGCAGTTGGCGAACTTCATGCTCGGACCGATGAAGGTGAGAAGCTCGGACCCTACGGCTCCGTTCCTGTGCTTGGCGAAGATGATCTCCGCCAACCCCTTCCATTGCTCTTTGTCGGGAAAATAGACTTCGGGACGGTAGACGAACAGGACCATGTCGGCATCCTGCTCGATGGATCCGGATTCCCTCAGGTCCGAAAGCTTGGGCTTGTTGGAACCCTGACGTTGTTCCACGGCCCTGGAGAGTTGGGAGAGGGCGATGACCGGAATATCGAACTCCTTGGCCATCTCCTTCAGGCCCCGGGAGATCATGCTGACCTCCGTGGTCCGGTTGTCCGAAGAGCGGACCGAAGCCTTCAGGAGCTGAATGTAATCGATGATGAGCAGATCACAGCCGTAGGTCTCTTTTAACCTTCGGGCGCGGCTGTAGACATCCATGATGGAGAGGCCGCCGCTGTCGTCGAGAAAGATCGGAAAGTTGGACAGAGAGCTTCCTGCCTCGAGGACCTCCTCTTTCTCCTCCCCCGAAAGCTGCGCATCCCGGATCTTCTGGGCGGGAAAGTTCTTATCGATGCAGATGAGCCGTTTGTAGAGCTCTTCGTTGCTCATCTCCAGGGAGAAAAACCCGACCTTTTTGCCCTCCTTGGCGACACGGTAGGCGAAGTTGAGGGCCAGGGCGGTCTTTCCCATTCCAGGGCGTCCGGCGATGATGATCAGGTTCTGCTTGTGAAGCCCTCCGGTTCTCTTGTCGATATCCTCGTACCCAAGGGGAAGGCCGGAGCTGACCCCCCTGAGCCTCTGCTCCAACTCGTCAAGGAAGCGTTCGTTCACCTCTGAGAGTTTGACAAACCCCCTTCTGACACCGTCCTGGGCCAGATTGCTCAACTCCATGAGGGCATCGCCGATCAGGGCCTCAGAGGGGGTGCTCTCCTGGTTGATTTGGCCCATAAGGTCGTTGGCCAGGGTGAAGAGCCTCCTCTTCAGGTGCTTCTCTTTGAGAATGTGGAGGAAGTGATCGACGTTCTCCAGGTATGGAACGCCATCGGTCAGTGAGGAGACGTAGGCCACCCCTCCGGCGTTGTCGATTCGACCCTCATCTTGAAGAGCGTCGATCAGGCTGACCAGATCGCACCGATGGTTCTTCTCAAAGAGAGGCTTCATCGCCTCGTAGATCGTCTGGTGGGGAAGATGGGAGAAGATGCCATCCTCAAGGGTGGAGGCGTTGAGGAGGTAGAGGTCGTTGTTCTTGAGGAAGGCCCCTAAGAGGGCCTTTTCTGCGGAAGGGTTGCCGGGAGGAAGCTGGGCCAAAGCCCGGCTTCCTCCATCGGCTCTATTTCGTTTTTTCGGGGAACTGTCCATTCCCGAAGGTTAAGCTTGAGTCTCTGCAGCATCTTCGGCGGGAGCGGCGGCCTCTTCGACGACGGGCTGAGCCTTCTCCTCACCGGGTACTTCTTCCTTGTTGACTTGAACCTTGATGGTCGCTTTCACGGCGGGGTGAATCTTGAGCTCCACGTTGTAGAGTCCAAGACGTTTGATGGCCTCGGGAAGGATCACCTTCTTCCTCTCGATCTCGATGCCTTTCGCCTTCAGAGCTTCGGCGATCTCGGCGGTGGTGACGGAACCGAAGAGAGTGTCTTCCTCTCCCGCTTTCTTGACAAAGGTCAAAGAGATCTGCTCGACTTGGTTCTTAAGCTCCTCCATGGACTGGAGCTCTTTGGCGCGGTCCTTCTCGAGCTTCTTCTGCTTCTCTTCGATCATCTTGATGTTGCTTGCGGTAACCCGGAGGGCGGCTTTCTTGGGGAGAAGATAGTTACGGGCAAACCCATCCTTGACTTTAACGATGGCGCCTTTGGCGCCCAAGTTTTCGATTTCTTCAAGTAGAATAATCTTCATAGAGGTCCTCCTATCAACGGGAGATGAAGGGCATGAGGCCCATGTGGCGGGCTCGCTTGATAGCCCAGGTCAGCCGTTTTTGGTGGTAGTGACAGGTGCCGCTGGAACGGCCGGAGATGATCTTGCCGTTCTCGTGGATATAGTTACGAAGGAGGTTGGTCTCCTTGAAGTCGATGTAAAACATCTGGTGTTTGCAGAACCAACAGAACTTCTTCTTAGCGAAGTAAAGGCTCTTGCCCTTTCTCCGCTCGGGGCTCCCCCCTTCACCAGGCTTCTTTACGGGAGCTCTTCCGATCATTTGGACACCTCCTCACCGGTGGTCGGAGAAGGGTTACGCTTGGCCCTCCTCTTCTCCATCTTGCGATCCCGTTCTTTCTCCTCGTCCAGGTTGATGATGAGCCAGCGAAGGATGGACTCGTTAACCCGGATCTTCCTTTCCAGCTCCGTCGGAACCGGATGGGGAGACTTGAAGAGGTAGTCGCAGTAGTACCCCTCTTTAAAACGAGCGATCTCGTAAGAGAGGGAGCGACGGCCCCATTCGTTCTGCTGAACGATCTCGCCGCCGTTGTCGGTGATAATCGATCGAACCGCATCGATGTTCTTCTTTCGTTCCTCTTCGGTCAGATTGGGCCGAAGGAGAAACATGATCTCGTAGTTTCTCATCGAAACCTCCTTATGGATTGGTAGCCCCCTCGTCGGGGAGGGGGCAAGGATTACGTCTCTTATTGAAAAGGTTCATAGTCCGTTCTACGCCTTGGGTCAGGAAAGAGCGCAAGAGACCGGGCATAGCTTCCCACACCGGTTCCAACGCCTTCTCCTCCTCCTCTTTCAAAGAGGAGAGGACAAAGTCCACCCACCGGGAGCCCTCAGGTGAAGAGGGACCCTTGAGTCCGATTCGAACCCTTGGAAAGTTTTCGGTTCCCAAGGTTTCGACGATAGAGCGCATGCCGTTATGGGTTCCCGCCCCACCCCCCCGACGGATACGTAGAGTGCCGAGGGAGAGATCGAAGTCGTCGTAGAGAACGACCAAATGCTCTACCGGAGTCGAGCTCCGGCGGAGCCACTTCGCTACGGCCCTACCCGACAGGTTCATAAAGGTGAGGGGTTTGATCAGGAAGTGTTCCTCCCCTTTGAAGACAAACCTTCCGTAGAGGGCTTCGTCCTTCTCCCTCTCGATGGCAATCTTCACCTCTCGGGCCATGGCGTCTACGGCCCGAAAACCCATGTTATGCCGGGTCGCCGAATACTCGGGGCCGGGGTTACCCAAACCGCAGAAAATCACTTCTTGCTCTCTTCCTCTTCCTCGGTTTCCTGCTTACCCTTCTTGATCACTTCGGGTTCGGCCGTCTCGGTTTCCGCCTCGGCAACCTCTTCCTTCTCTTCGCGTTCGGCCTCAACCAGGGCGATCACGACGGAAGGATCGGTGAGTACCTTGAACTTCGAGGGGTCCAAGGAGAGGTCGGAGACCTTGAGGGAGTGACCGGTGTGGAGACCGGAGATGTCCACCTCGATCTGGTCCAGAATGTCCTGAGGCAAACAGGAGATCTCGATCTCTCTGGTCACCAAGGAGAGCATACCAGCCTCTTCCCTGACTCCGATGGATTCGCCTGTCAGAACGACCATGACATTAATGTCAACAGGTTTGTTGAGGTCGACACGCTTGAAGTCAACGTGGGTTAAGAGGCGACCAAGGTAGTCATGCTGCATGTCCGTGATCATGGCGGTCGCTTCGCCCTTTCCATAGACAATCTTCAGGGGCTGGTTAACGCCGTGCTCGGAACGGAGAAGGGTCTCAATGTCCTTACGGACAACGGTGAGAACAACGCTCTCCTGTTTCTCGCCGTAAAGGACGGCGGGAAGTTTATCGGCTCTCCGAAGCTTCTTGGAAATCTCCTTCCCGGTCTTTTCTCTCAGTTCAGCTTTCAATTCCAAAAGTTCCATCGCTTCACCTCATCTTATAAGAATAGTCTGCTCACCGAAGTCTCTTCGTTGATCCCCCGGATCGCCTCCCCGAGAAGGGGGGCGATGGAGAGCACCTCGATTTTACCACATTTACGCGCCTCTTCCGAGAGGGGAATCGTATCGGTTGTGAACAATTTTTCCAATCCGGAAGCGGAGATTCTCTCGATCGCCGGTCCGGAGAGGACGGGGTGGACCGACGCGGCATAAACCTTCACGGCTCCCCTCTCCAGGAGAGCTTGAACCGTATTGCATAAGGTTCCCGCGGTGTCGACGATGTCATCGACAATGAGGGCGACCTTGTTTTCAACTTTGCCGATGATATGCCTCAATTCCGCCTTGTTGGGTTCGTACCGTCTCTTATCGACGATCGCCAGATAGGCGTTGAGGTTTTCGGCGAAGAAACGGGCCCGCTCCACTCCCCCTGCGTCGGGAGAGACGATGACCATCTCCTCTTTGATCTTCATCCGTTTGATGTGTTCGATCAGGATCGGGGCGGCCATGAGGTTATCCATGGGAATGTTGAAGAAGCCCTGAATCTGCGGGGCGTGAAGATCGACCGTCAGAACCCTATCAAACCCGCTGGCGATGATGATGTCTGCAACCAGCCGGCTAGAGATGGGGACTCTCGGACGGTCCTTCCTGTCCTGTCTGGCGTAGCCGAAGTAGGGGATCAGAGCGGTCAGCCTTCCCGCCGAAGCCCGTCTCGCGGCATCACCCATGATGAGGAGCTCCATGATGTGGTAGTTCACGTCACGGGAGAGGCTTTGAAAGATAAAGAGGTCGGCCCCGCGGACGTTTTCAAGAATCTGGTAACGGATCTCCCCGTCTGAGAAGACCTTCAGAATCTGCTTCCCCAAGGGAAGATCGATGTACTCGGAGATGGCCTTGGCCAAAGCCGGGTTGGAAGAACCTGCAAACATCTTCATCTTTGATGATTTCATGGATTCTCCTCGCTGGGGCGGGAGGATTCGAACCTCCGAATGTCGGATCCAAAATCCGATGCCTTGCCGCTTGGCGACGCCCCAATCTGAGAGTAATATTCCCTACGGCCGAGAGTTTCAACGATCTTAAGCTTCGGGTCCGAAGAAGCAAAACCCCGAGCGGACGAGATGTCTGAAAAGAGCGCAAAAAGGGTGGATCCGCTACCGGTCATCAAAACCAATCCATCACTCTTTTCGGCCATCTTCGCTTTCTCTTCCCGCAGTCGGGGGTGGATCCGGAAGGCCGGTTCTTCGAGCCGGTTGACGAATCGCTTTCCCTCGCCGTTAATGAAAAGGGCATATATTCTACTCATTTCACCGAACTCTGTCAAGTCGGAGAAGATCCGAGCCGTAGAGAGACTCACTCCGGGG
>JAMOAD010000376.1 GCA_023621955.1 Acidobacteriota bacterium | reverse complement strand
CATGGACTTCATCAAGATGTACGACGACAACGTGGCGGAGTATCGGGGGAGGGTTCGGCTTCAGGGGGCCGGAGTTCAAGGGATCACGGTCCGCCTTCGGCCGTCGTGGACCCTTTTCTGCGAAACCTACCCCAACTACGTGAAGTGGAAATAGGGGTGCTCTTCGACGCGGGCTAGGGAGACTAACCCCTTTTTCGAAGAGGGCCTAGACCTGGAGAGGGAGGGGAGACTTTTCGAAGGATGGGAATCGAGAATAGGCCTTCGGCCGATCTCCTTGGCGCCAGGGAGGGTGCTTTCGGAAGGAGAGCCCCAGAAGGTTAGTCGGCTCAAAGTCGAAGACTTTCTTGACATTCAGCAGGGGGGTCGTCTATACTCAGAACCATGAAAGGGTACAAAGGGGGCAGCAAAGTTGGAATGCTCTTTTCCGGGGGACCCGCCCCGTCTGCCAACGCTGTAATCTCCTCAGCGACGCTGAGCTTCTTGAACGCGCGGATTCCGGTCTACGGTTTTTTTTACGGTTTTGAATACTTGGAAAACTTCGATTACCGCAACCGTTACTCCCTCGTCGAGGGGGTGCACTACGAACCGCTGACCCAGGAGATCTCCGGGGTTCGGAACCGACGGGGGGTCTACCTGAAAACCTCTCGGGCCAACCCAGGGAAGAACATCCGAACCCGGGAAGACCTTCAGGATACGGAGAAGACGAAGAAACTGAACAACATCCTGAAGGCCTTCGAGACTCTGGGAATAGGCTACCTGGTCACTATCGGCGGCGATGACACCCTCAAGACGGCGAACTACCTGAGCCTGCTGGGTCTGCCGGTGATCCACATCCCCAAGACCATCGACAACGACTACTTCGGAATCCCCTGGACCTTCGGTTACTGGAGCAGTGTCCAATCCGCTCAAGAGGCTTTGCTCAACCTTCGTGCCGACGCGGAGAGCACAAGTACCTACTTCGTGGTCGAGCTGATGGGACGCAAGGCCGGGTGGTTGACCTACGCGGCCGGAATCGCCGGAGAGTCGGTTATGATGGTCTCTCTGGAGGATATCGAGGAGGAGGTTCTGGACCTTGAGAAGCTTGCAGGCAAGATCGTCGAGGTGATCATCACCCGGGAAAAGCAGGACAAGTACTACGGCGTTGTCTGCGTCGCCGAGGGCCTCGCCGACCGTCTCCCTGAGAAGTACCGACCCACCGAGAAGGACCGCCATGGGAACGTGATCCTGGGGACCGCGGAGGTTTGTCGGATTATCCGTGACGCCTGTGAAGAGGCTTACCACCAGCGAACGGGGAGAAAGAAGAAGATCGTCGCCAAACAGATCGGATATGAAACACGGTGTACCCAACCGATCAGCTTCGACGTCGTTCTGGGGGCCATGCTGGGCTTCGGCGCCTTCAAGCTCTTCCGCCTGGAGAGTTTTAACAATATGGTCTCCGTATCCGACAACTTTCAGATTGTTCCTGTCCCCTTCTCGGAGCTGATCGATCCTGAAAGCCTACTGACAAAGCTCCGGAATGTTCCGAAGGGGAGTGATTTCTTCGAGCTGAAAGAGGCCCTCTCCTATAAATCTCTCGAATGATTCCTCCCTCACCGGAGGGTGGCTGCGGGAAGGCTCTTTTGCTTCGAGAACAAAGAGGAAAACTCTCCTAAGAGGAACCCCCGAGGGACTTTTTTGGGGAAAGGGGGGTGTGAGGAGACCGAGGGCGAAGAACCTTGGTTCTTCGCCCTCCGGATCGGCTCGGTCCTAGGGAAGAGGGGACTTCTCCCAGGAACAGCCTTGACTGTGTCTCTTACTTCTTATACTTTTTGACGGCCTCTTCGATCTGGTCTTTGTACTTCAGGTAGACCGCCATGTACTCTTTGCTGATGCTCTGCTCGCCGGGGTTCTTCCTCTCCTCGATGGACTTAGTGTTCTCGGAGATCTGCTGTTCCAGGTCTTTCCTCTCCTCGGAGGAGAGGTTGGGACGTTTCAGCCCCTCTTCGGCGCTCTTCTTGAGGCCTTCGAGCATCTTGATGGTCCCTTCCTTCATCTTCTCGGCGGCG
>JAMOAD010000370.1 GCA_023621955.1 Acidobacteriota bacterium | reverse complement strand
GGAAGCTCCTATCCCCTCTCCACGACCATGGCCGAACAGATCAAGAAGATCCGGTCCTGGGCCCACGATCGGGCCTACCGGGCCTCCGGGGAAATACCGGAAGTATGAAGACCCGGTGGGAAGTCCAGGAGGAGCATCCGGAATCCCGGGAGGCCGACTCCCTTTATGGCCTACATCCTGTAATCTTCGATGTGATCCTCAACCGAGGGGTGACACAGGAGTCGAAGATCCACTCTTTCCTCAACCCGAAGATTTCCGACTCTTACGATCCCTTCCTTCTGGACGATCTGGAGGAGGGTGCCGAGAGAATCCTTCTTGCTAGAGAGCGCCGAGAGAAGGTTCTGGTGGTGGGCGACTACGACGTGGATGGGATCACCGGGACCACACTCCTCTACACCGCCCTTCTGGGGTTGGGGATTGAGGCCTCTTACTTCATCCCCCACCGGTTGATCCACGGGTACGGCGTCAAGGGCGAAGACATCGACATGGTCTTGGAACGAGGCGCCTCCCTGGTGGTTACCGTCGACAACGGGATCAAAGCCTACGATTTTGCGGCCCGGTGCAAGGAAGAGGGAATCGACTTGATCGTTACGGATCACCACATACCGGACTCTGAGCTTCCTCCGGCAACCTATGTGATCAACCCGAAGAGGGAGGGATCCCACTATCCCTTCAGGGATCTCTCCGGTGTCGGAGTCGCCTTCAAGCTTGTTCAGGGGCTCTACAGGAAGTGCGGTCAGGGCGCCCTTCTCGACTCTTTCCTCAAATGGGCGGCGATCGGTACGGTTGCCGATATCGTCCCCTTGGTGGACGAGAACAGAATCTTCGTCAGGGAGGGGTTTCGAAGCCTTTCCGACCTTGCCGACGGTGGGCTCAAGGCTCTCTTGACGGAAGCCGGCGTCAACCAGCAGACAATAACCGCGGAGGACGTCTACTTCCGGATCGGGCCAAGGATCAACGTCGCCGGAAGGCTTGAGGATCCGAACCTCATCATGGAGCTCTTTCTCGGCCAAGGGAGCGAAGCCACAACGATAGCCCAAAGCCTCAACACCCTCAACAGCCGTCGACAAAGCATAGAGCAGAAGGTTCTCAAGGAGGCCCGCCGGCGGATAGAGAAGGAGGGCCTTTTCAGAGACCCTGTCATCGTTGTCGAAAGCGATGATTGGCACCGCGGGGTGATCGGGATCGCCTCGACCAAGCTTGTCGAGGAGTATGGGCGTCCTGTCATCCTCGTGGCCGTGGAGGAGGACGGGAGAGGCTACGCTTCCGGGCGCTCCGCCGGGAACGTCTCCTTGATTGATAAGATCGAAAGGCTCAAAGAGCTCTTCGTCCTTAAGGATGGGAGTCTTAACTACGGCGGGCACTCCCAGGCCGTCGGCTTCTCGCTCCCCTGCGAGAACATCTCCCTCCTGAGGGAACGCATCCGGGAAACCTTCTCTCCCGATGAGACCGCCATAGAGAAGAGGTACAGGGTAGAAGCCTTTCTGGAGCTCAACCAACTGGACGATTCCTTCTTCGACTCCCTTCAGCGACTTCTCCCCTTCGGCTTCGGAAACCCCAAGCCCCTCTTCGGTCTCTTAGAGGCTCAACTCTTAGTGAAGTCTTCGCGGCATGGAAGCAAGAAGATCCACCTGGAGGTTGAGAAGGGGGGGAGGTCTCTCCCCGGCTACTTCTGGGACCGTCCGGGCCTGGAGATTCAGTCAGGGAAGAGGACACTCCTCTTCTTTCCCCACCGCAACTCCCGGGGGGAGATCTCCCTCGAGGTCGTCGACTCAAAATGAAGAGCCGTAAGGTCTTCCTCCTCCTTCTTGTCCCCCTCTTGGCCCTTCTGGCCGCCCTCTTATTCCTGAAGCCCTTCAAGGGAGGAACCGCCTCTCGAAAAGGGGGAAATGTAGAACCGCCCTTCACTTTTCGCAAGGTGCTCAAGGGGAAGACGGTCTTTCAGGTCAAAGGGGCAAGGGTGAAGCCCGGAGAGGCGGGGAGGATCGAAATCGAAGGGAACGTCGTCTTCTCCCTCGAGAAGAAGGGGGAGGCCCTGCGACTTCAATG
>JAMOAD010000208.1 GCA_023621955.1 Acidobacteriota bacterium | reverse complement strand
GAGGTCACTCCCAAGACTTTGCGGATGAGGAAGAAGATCCTTGACCATCTGGTCAGGAAGAGGTCCAACAAGAGCTGATGCCTGGTTCCCGAAGAATGGAAGAGAGAGGGTTAGGTCTTCCTGAAAGGCGGGAACAGAATCTTTGAGAGGAGAGGAGAGTGGTTCAAAAGGTTCTTCTTCTTGCCCTGGCCGGCGCGGTCGGTACACTTACCCGCTTCGGACTCTCCGGGATCGTTCGGCGTTACAACACGACTCCCTTCCCCTGGGGAACTTTCGCCGTCAACATGACCGGATGCTTCCTGGTGGGAATTCTCTGGGCCCTCTTCGAGAGCAGGCGTCCACTCTCTCCAGAGAGCAGGACCATCGTCTTGGTGGGCTTCATGGGAGCCTTCACAACCTTCTCTGCCTTTATCCTGGAGACCGGTCAGCTCTTCCGCTCTTCTCTATGGCTTCACGCAGGAGTGAACGTGATCCTCCAGAATGGGTTCGGTTTCCTCGCCCTCTTTCTCGGGGCGGCTTTGGGGAAAAACCTCTGAAAAAGCTCTCTCAGGAGAGAGAGGAGCCTTCCCTGACCAGAGAGTAGCGCTCCCGAAGCCTTCGGAAACGATCCAGAGCCACTGAATCCGTGACAGGGCGCATGGATTCGAAGTAGAGAACCCGACCCGGAAAGGGAGAGACGCTACGCTCTCGGTTGATCCCTTTCAACCCTTCCATGGTCCTGATCAGTTGGCTCACGGTCCCCTCGTTTCCATCGATGATCTCCGTGTCCGGGGGAAAGAGACTCCGGAACTGGGGTCTGAAGAAGAGGAAGTGGGTGCAACCGAGGACGACGGTGGAGTAGGTCCTCAGGTCTTGACCGATCGTGGCCTTTCTCAGATAGGAGAGGACAGGCGAATCCGAGAACTCAAGTCTCTCGGCGAAGTCCACGAGTTCCGGGAGGGGGAGGGGATCCACGATTCCCTCGGTGTCCAGAGAGGCGACGAGGCGTTGAAACTTCTCCTCTCTCAGGGTGAGGGGAGTGGCGGCCACCAAGACGCGCTTGTCCGCGTTGAGGGAGAGCCTTCCTTCGGCGCTGATCCTGCGGGTTACCGCCGGTTTGACCGCAGGCTCCATGGCGACGACGGGGAAGGAGAAGCGGTGACGAAGTTCCGAAGCGGCCGCGCTGGTAGCGGTGTTACAGGCGATGACAAGAACGTCGGTCCCCAGGTCGGCGATGAACTTCGCGGCCTCCACGGTCAGCCTCCGAACCTCCTCCTTGCTCTTGGTCCCGTAGGGGACGTTGTCTGTGTCGGCGAAGTAGAGGAAGTCCGCGCTCGGAACTCTCCGAATCGCATCCTCCAGGACGGTGAGCCCGCCGACTCCGGAATCGAAGATGGCTACTCTCATGAAAGCCTCTCAAAGGGTATGGGTATAACTACCCCTTTTCCTTGGAAAGGTCAACTCGGAAGGGGGGCAGGTCGGAAGAGGGGAGGCGCTCCCTTAACGAAAGGGGAGCGGCCGGTCGAAAAAGGCCTCCTGAGTCAGAGAGGGGTTACTCCTCTTCTTCCGGTCTCTTTCGGCTGCTCTTTCTCGTCGAGAGGTGTTCTTTCTCGGCCCGGCGTCTGGCCAAGGCTCCGGCGCCCGGGTGGGTGGGGACTCTCTTGGGGGGGACGTAGAGGGCGCGGCGGATCAGTTCGACCAACCGTTCCAGGGCGTCTTTCCTGTTGGCGTCTTGAGTACGGAAACGGCGGGCGTCTATGGAGAGGGTCCCCTCGGGGTTGACACGTTTTCCGGCGATCCGTATCAGTCTCGTCTTTACCGCTTCGGGAAGGGATGAGGCGGGAATGGAAAAGGTCAGCTTGACCGCCGTCGAGACCTTGTTGACGTTCTGGCCCCCCGGTCCTGAGGCCCGGACAAACTCCATCTCAACCTCTCTCTCCTCAAGTGAGATCAAAGGGGTTACAAAGATGGACATCCCGTTTCTCCCGTTCCTTTGCTCTCTTCCTCGGACAGGCCCTCGAGGGCTTTCAGAGAGCTCTCTCCTTCCTCGTTCTTCCGGAGATCCTTCCGGTGG
>JAMOAD010000345.1 GCA_023621955.1 Acidobacteriota bacterium | reverse complement strand
AGATCCGCGTCCTTCAACCTGAGGGTCATGGGCTCACCGGAGTAGGTGCTCTCCTCGGAGTGAACCGTCTTCCCCTCGTGGCTGATGTTCTGAGGAATCTGGGCGGCGACGCGGTGTTCCACGGCCAGAGGCTTACCCTCGCTCTTTTCCACCGCTGGCTGAGCCGAGGGTCCCACCGGGGAGACCGAGGGGAAGTTGACCACCAGACGGTTTCCCTTCTCGTCGACCCGGTAGTTGACGCTCTCCTTCTCGATGTCGAAGACGACCCGTGTCAGGCGGTCGGGGGCCATCCGGTTCTGGTTAACCCGAATCCTGGACAGAAGATTCTGGTTAACCTCCCGATCCCCACCCCGAAGGGAGTTACGGGTGTTGTAGAAATCGATGACAAGTCGGTGGGGGTTGTCCAGGTAAAAGGCGTTATAGGTGGGAAGCTTAGAAAAATCGAAAAGAACGGCTAAGGCGCCGTCGGCCCCCTTGTCAACCTTCATGGAAGAGAGTGAGCTCTCCCCTCCCTTGGCTGTTACCGCGGGAGTCGTCGAAGCCAAGGCGGCGGCGGAGACCTCCATCACCGTCTTCCCCTTCTCCGTATAGAGTCTGAAAGGGGTCTTCCGGCTGAGAGTCACCCTCGCCAGAGCCGATCCCTGGGCGTTCTCAACCCTGACCTGAGCGACCGCCTTCCTGGAGAGCTTCATCTCCTTGAGAGCCTCACTGAAAGAGAAGCCCGGGAACTGCAAAACGATCTCGCCAGGAACCTGAGGGTTCTGGTAATAATCGGGGACCTCTTCGAAACCGGGGCGGGATTGGAAAACAAGCTTTTCCACGGCCCCGTTATCGGTCAGGCTCATATCGAATATCACCTTCTCCTGGGCCGCCAAGGGCACCATGAGCAGGAGAAGGCAGATCAACCAGATCGAGTGTTTTCTCTCCATCCTTACCTCCATGATCTCACTCTTCCTCGGGACTGTTTATTTTCTTCACTACATCGCGGGCGTTTCTCAACATGATCGGCGACTTGAGAAGCTGTCGGAAACGGACAAAGTCCTTCCCGATCTCCGTCACCTCTCCGTCGAGGAGCTTGTCCCCTTTGCGAAGGGTAAAGGTCTCCCCTTCGGGGGTCGTCACCATGGCGCTGTAGCTGTTCTGGTAGACAATGATACCGTTCAGTTGAGCCTCGTTGATATAGAAGGGCTTGACCCCCTTTTGGGCCGCTTTCTTGCTTGCCTTGAGCCCGATCACAAGGTCGTAGAAGGGATCCCTTCTGTTTTGAGGGTCATAGTGGTAGAGAAGGTTTGTGTCCGTCCCCTTAATGGAAAGGAGGAGAGCCTCCTCGGGGTTCGTCTCCCCTTCGGTCTTCTTCTCCTGGGCGGTCAGCGTGAAAGAAAAGAGGAGAAATAGGTTGAGACAGAGAAGCAATCCTCTTTTTATCATCTTATCCTCGCTTGGACGAGACCCTCTTCTTGTTGCCTTCGGTCTGTCCCTGAGACTCCTCTTTCTCGAGGAAGATATAGGTTTTCGCCTCAACACTGGCCTGGAGCGTCTGGTCCGGGCTCTGGTTGGAAACCGCGGAGAGGGTGAAGTTGTTGATGTTGAAGATCCGGGAGAGGCTACAGAGGTGGACGTAGAAAATGGCCAGGTTATGGTAACGGCCGCTCACGGAGATATCGATAGGCCACTCGGCGTAGACATCGTTGACCGTGACGTTCTTGACCTCCGTCTTCTCCCTGTCCCCCTCTTTGGTCACCACCTTCTGGGAGATGGTGATCCCTTTGGGAACCTCCCCTTTCGGGACAAAGGTTCTCACTTCCAGGTTGCAGTCCTTGGCTCTCTCCTGAATCGTCTGGAGAATCTGGGCGATCTCCTTCCGGTTCGGCAGAATCTCTTTCAACTTCTCCAGGTTTTCCGTCTTGGAGGCGATGTCGTTCTCAATCCGCCCCACTTCCCGTTTCATCTGCTCCAACCGCTTGACTTCGCCCTCCAGGGTCTGCTTTCTCTCCTGAAGGCCCTTGATCTCATCCAGGCCTGGAGCGTAGTAGAGTTTATAGAAGATTCCCAAG
>JAMOAD010000100.1 GCA_023621955.1 Acidobacteriota bacterium | reverse complement strand
GGAAGGAGGGTGAAACGGTCAGGGGAAACCTCTTTAAAGATCATGAGCCCCTTCCCAGGGTCTCTCTGAGGAGACCGAGGACTTGGGTGAGCCCCTCCCAACTCCCGACTTTTCCCTCCAGAAGGTCTTCCCTTCCTCCTCCTCTTCCTTGCAGGGGGGGGAAGACCAAGGAGGAGAGGGTTCGCAGGTCCTTGTTCCCTTTGCCACGGGCGACAACGATGTGTCCTTTGTCACGGGAGTAAGCGACAACGTTTCTGCCCTCCTTGGAGAGAGAGGTGGCAAAAAGCCTCAGTTCGCCGCTCTCCCACCCGGGAAGTTCTCTCTCCAGATAGGGCTCCCCTCCCTCCAAGAGGGAAGAGAGCAACCTCTCCAGGCCCTCCTTGTGGAGTTGTTTCAACTCCTTGCCCATCATCTCTCTTTCGGCCTTCTGCTTTTCCGCCTCTCTCAGCAACTCCTCCTGAGGCGTTCCCATGAGACGCTGAAGATCGTTCAACAGGGAGTTTTTCCACCGGTAGTCCCTGAGAGCCCTTAAACCGACGGTGAAGTAGAGGCGGATGCGTGAGCGGACCCTGTCGGTCTTCAGAATCTTGACCACCATCAGCTCCCGTGTGTTTCTCACATGGGTTCCTCCACAGGCGGAGAGATCATACCCTTCGATCTCGACGACCCTTACGGTTCCGCTCACCTTGGGAGGCTTGCGCAAAGGGATCAGGGAGATGTCTTCATGGAGGGAGACCTTGACGGGAAGTGCGGCGAGGATCAACTTGGCGCACTCATCCTCCCATAGGCTGATCCTTTGTTGTTCGACTCCGGCAAGATCGATCTCTATGGAGGAGTGCTCTTCCCCCATGGAGAAGGAGAGCGTTTCGGCGTTGGCCTCTCGGAGGATGACCTGGGAGAGAAGGTGCTGCCCTGTATGCTGTTGCATGAAGTCGAAACGGCGGGAAAGGTCGATCTCCATGGTTACCGGATCCCCCTCGGCTGCTCCGGGGTCCTTCGACAGGGTGTGGACGATATCGCCTGAGGAATCGACTTTGAGATCCTCCACGGGACAGTTCGCCAAGAGCCCTTTATCAGAGGGTTGTCCACCTCCTTCGGGGTAAAAGATTGTCGAATCCGTAAGAACCTCCCACCGCCCCTGGACGGAACGCTTCTGGGTCACCCTTGCCTCAAACTTGGCCAGGTAAGGATCGGTGAGGCAGACTCTGTTGGTCATCGGTTCGCTCCTTGAAAGAGAATCACTGCCGCCGTCGCTAAGAGGGCTACGGCGATGATCGAAGGCAGAAGAAGGCGGTAAACGTCTGAGAGTTTGGCCCGATAGTACTGGGCGCTGAGAATCAGACAAAAGTGGACCGGTGAGAGAAGGACTCCGAGAAAACCGCTGACGTAGAGGTACATGACCTTTGCCAAGTCCGGGTTAGTCGTCCCTACGACGGAAAGGAAGAGGGGAAAGGTGATTCCCGCGAAGGCGTTGCTGATCCCCGTCAGAAAGCCGATCAGAAAGGGAATCCCCATCATAACCAGGATCTGAAAGGAGCCTGCCTTGCCGATGAGCTCCCTGCTGAGGTCTATGACCGATGAATTGAGAATGAAGGCCTTAAAGACCATGATCACCAGAGTCGAAGAGAGGAGTGTGACCTGGAAGCCCTTGATAAAGAGCCTCCCCTTGGAGAGGGCCTTTCCTGGAAGAAGCAACCAAGAGAGCAGGACGGTTCCTCCCATGGCCAAGAGAGGCGGGAGGTGTATAACCATGATGAGAAGGATGATCAGAATCACTTCCCAGACTCCCAGGAAGAGGTTCAACCAGAGTCTCTTTCGAGAAGAGCGTGCCTTCGAGAGGGCCACCTCCTTCAGGGGAGGGAGGTAGACCTTCATGGAGAGGAAACCGATCAAGGCTGCCAGGAGCGTGAAGGGAAGGTTGATCAGGGTCACCTTCATCAGATCAAGGTGAAAGACCGCGGCGGTGATGATGACGCCTGAAGAGAGAGGCCAGCTGTACTCCCAGATGTGTCGAAACCAGTAGTTGATGTAGGTTTTCAGGGCCGGAGAGACCGGA
>JAMOAD010000215.1 GCA_023621955.1 Acidobacteriota bacterium | reverse complement strand
CTCCCCGCGCTCAGAGGGGGTTCGTCGCCTTCAAGCGTCGCAGGATCCTCTCCATCCTCAGGCACCGAGGGCTTAAGCCCCCCCCTGAGAGGGAGGAGCCCCTGACGCAAGAGGCCCCGAAGGAAGAGCCAGAAGTCCTCTCACCAACGCCAGATGAAGCGAGTGTCCCCCCCGAAACACCCGCCACACTCCCGTAAGCCCGCCGCCGAGGTAGAAGAGGTCTCCCAGAAGGTCTAAAACCTTGTGCCGCACGTATTCGTCAGGGAAGCGAAGAGGGGAGAGAGGCCCCTGATCGTCCAGGACGATGGTGTTCTCCAGGGAGGCCCCCAAGGCCAGCCCCCTCTTTCTCAGCTCTTGCGCCTGCTTCAGGAAGCCGAAGGTTCTGGCCGGGGCGATCTCCCTTCCGAAGGTCTCCTCGTTGATCTCTCCACGCCAAGTGAGCTCTCCGATAGCGGGGTGGGGGAAGCGGATCCCGTATTCCACGCGAAAGGGACCGCCCGGTGAGTATTCGGCCCATCCCTCTCCCTCTTGAACCCGTAGGGGCGAAGGAAAAGGACCTGAGTCCTCCTCTTCCCCGGGGGAGAAAACGGCGGGATCCGACAGGGCCTCGAAGTAGGGGAGGGCGCTCCCGTCAAGGATAGGGAGTTCTCCCCCCTGAACTTCGACCATCACCCTCCGGTACCGAAGGAGGTGGAGAACCGCCAGAAGGTGCTCCACCGTAGCCACTCTCTCCCCCTTCCACTCCAAGACCGTAGAGTTGGGCGTCGAGGCCGTGAAAGGATCGGCCAGGCGGGGTGGGCCTCCGGGAAGAAGGAAGCGGACGCCCCGGAAGGATGTGTCGGGAAGAAGCCGACAACGGACTCCCTTCCCCGAATGGACCCCGATTCCTTCAAACTCCAGGGTCCTTTTTAACTCCCTTGTCTTCATCATATCAGATCATACCTTCCCTGCCGGGAAGGGGTCAACTCCTTGACTTTTTCTCTCTAGTCGGCTTTAATGAAGATCCGCGCCACGAAATTGTCCATAATGAGACGACCCGATATTTTCTTTCTAATCGCCCCGGAGAGAGGGCTCTCTTCTGCTTGCCCCTTTCAAGGCAGCCGTCGCACATCGGCTTCGGAGGTTTTTTGACCAACAACCTCAAGGCGGATACACGCGACATCGCACGGGGTGCGCTCACAAACTTCGCAGGAATTCTCATCAAAAGTGTCAACGTTCTCTTCTATGTCTGGCTCGCCAGGGTCTACGGCGCAGCGATCACCGGCATCTTCGTTCTCTGTCAATCCAGCCTCGACATCGCCTCGAAGCTCGGCCTCTTAGGGTTCGATAGGGGCGTTTTGACCTTTGTCGCCCGCTTCCGCGCCACCGGCGACGAGGAGGGGGCTTACCGTTCCATCGCCCAAGCCCTCGCAGTGACGGCGTTCTGCTCCCTTCTCCTCGTCGGAGCCTTGGAGCTCTCGGTTCCCCTCCTTTGTTCCCTTCTCCACCGTCCAGACCTGGTTCTTCCCCTCAGGGTGATGGCTCCGGGAATCCTCTTCTGGACCCTCACGGCCGTCCTGGTCCACGGGGCCCGGGCCGTCCGGGTCATGAAGCACGAGATCGCCGTCAAGAGCGGCATCGAACCGGCGGCTCTCTTCCTCCTCGCCCTTCTCCTCCGCCCCTTTCTCCCGGGGATCAAAGGTATCGCCTGGGCCTTTCTTCTGGCGACCGCGGCGGGGACAACCGCCGCGGGGATCCTCTTCACCAGGCTCTACTCGCCCCGTCGGGTCTTCAGGCTTCTGGCGGCGAAGGAAGGCCGTCGAGAGTTCACGCGGTTTTCCGCCTTCATCGGTGTCTACGACCTTCTGAACCTCTTCCTGCAGAGGATCGACCTCCTCCTCCTGAGCCGTTTCGCGGCGCCAGCCTCGGTCGGTGTCTACGGACTCGCCCAGAACGCCGCCTTCACCTTCAAGAAGGTCCGCCAGAGTTTCGACCCCATCACCATCCCGGTGATCGCGGCCGCCGAAGCCAGGTCAGAATCCAAGGAGCTTCTCGCCCACTTCAGGACGGTCACCCGCTGGAT